>CAZADN010000173.1:0-4497 GCA_964483895.1 uncultured Legionellaceae bacterium | reverse complement strand
GATTGGCTCGATAAAATATATAGAATATTTTATTATGCTTCTCTTTTGTTATCACAATACCTGTATCTTGCACTACAAAGTGCAGACGAGCTTTAAATTCGCTCATTTCTGAAATTTTTACATCAACTATAACTGAACCAACACTAGTAAACTTGATTGCATTTCCAAGCAAATTTAATAAAATTCGATAAAGAGCAGGCCTATCACCAAAAAAATATTCTGGCATATCTTTATCAATATTTACTTGTAGAGATATTCCTTTCATCTCTGTCGAAGGTCTTTCTAAACTAATTAAATCATGCAAACATTGACGTAAACTAAATACCTCTTCTTTTCCTTTGCTTTGCTTATTATCATCAGTTGCAGCTACAGTCAAAATATCATTAAGCAACCCCAATAATTGTACACCACACTCATGAATCCATTGTGCCTGTTGTTTATGTTCGGAATCAGACAGCACATCAACCAATAATTGCGATATTCCAACTACACCACTTAATGGCGTGCGAATATCATGGCTCATATTTGCAATAAATTCTGACTTGGTGTAATTAGCCTGTTCAGCCAAAGCGATAGCCTGCTTTAGTTTCTCTTCAGCAAATTTATGCTCCGTAATATCTAAACAAATTCCAAGAATTCCGTACAACTCACCCTGGTCATCAAAAAGAGGAACTTTACTAGTACTTAAATACCTCTCTTTCCCGTCTAGAAACAAACGACGTTCGATAATATCTAATTTAGGTTTTTTAGTTTTGATAATATGCAAATCATCTAAACGATACGCATGGCTATCTTTATCATCAACCGCTAAATCAAAATCAGTTTTTCCAATTATGTCGCTTTTGTCTTTTAAATTATGTGATTTAATAAAACTTTTATTACATCCTAAAAAGACTAAAGATTTATCCTTCCAAAATATTTCTGCCGGTAAAGAATCTATTAACGAATCTATCAGCAATTGTTCTTTCGTAGCCACCTCTAAAATAGGGGTAACATCATGCGCTAGCAACACAAAAACTCTAGTTTTAACATCCAATTTGTATTCAAACAAATTCCACTGCAAATATTTTAAAAATCTTTTTTCATCAACTCGATGAAATGTAATGGCCTGTGATTTATGCTCCAATAATTGTTTTATAGAATCACCTGGCGTCGAAATTCTATGCTTTTTAAAATAACTAAAATAATTACAATTAATTAAGTCACTTAACAAAAACCCATAAATATCCAAAAAAAGCTGATTGCAATCTAGGATATTGCCACTATCATCCAAGGTTACTAGAGGTTGGTTATAAGAATTTAAAAGCGCTTTAATTGGGCTAATAAGAGACAGTCCTGCTTTATTTAAGTTCAACGATTCAATACTCATTTTTGAATACAATTCTCACTGATTCTAAATCTATTACAAAATAATGTCACGACTTCCTTGAAACATCAATCTCATGCTTTATGCAATCTTTCAATTATGAAATTTAACCTCTAATAAGGAATGTTGGATTTCATCTGTTATACTACCGCTTCGCAAAGATCGACCTAAGCGGCTAGTCTTAGAAGAACAACGTTCATCGTCAGAATCAGAATTGCGAGATTTACGCTCTTCAGTGCACTTCCAAAGCACGCTAGAATTACCTAAATAATTACTTTTTCTTTTCTTTTGTAATAATTCAGGATAAGGATTAACATTGCACGCATAGTGCAAATTACTTCCTTGGGCTGGTTTCTTAGAAATCTCATTTGAAGCAACATCAAGCATACCATCTAATGGATATTTATATCCTTCTTTACAAACTAAAGAATCTCCTTCAACTAATTGCACAACTTCATCAGCTGCCCTAAGAGAACTAGCTATTTTCCCGGGAAAAACATGAATAATGCCATTACTAGCCCTAGATCTTGAAGTCATAATAGAATCTGGGCACTCAAATGCAAAACCTAGTCTAAACTCATTTTCAGTGTTAGGCTTTGCTATGACACCGCCATTAAAACCAATAGGTTTAAACCGCTCATAAAAATCATTAACATAACGTAGTAAATCTTCTTCTGAATTATGCTGAACTTTTTTTCTAATAAATTCCGTCGTAACTGAATCTATAACATCCCAAGCTTCCTCTGGAGTAGCACAAGAGGCCAAAAGTGTGTATCCGCAATGAGTTAACAAATACCGGTTATCTGTTGCAGTAGGCATTAAACAAGGGTTTGAACCATCTAAAAGAAGTAATGAAAAAATATCTCTTTCATGAGCTTTAGTATCTTCATAAACCAATCCAACAACAGGTTGATAAGTAACATTTAAACCAAAAGGATTATCCTTAAAATTTTCAGGCAAAAATTTCTGAAAACCAGTTGCATTAACGACCTTATCAAATACCGAAGACATATTTCCATGCCTAACAAGATAACCGTCTTGAACTCTAGTTACTTCAGTAACTGGGGTATCGTAATAAAATGGTATGCGAGCTTGCAAATAATCTAATCTAAACTGTTCTTTGAGCTCATCCCCATTAATAATACGTTCTTCATTAATCGCAATTGGCTCTTGAAAGTCTTTTAAATTAAATTCAGACATATCTATTGGTCTAGATGTTGGATCTAATTTACATCGTTCTTTAAATCTTTCAGGGCTTGTCCTGGATGGTCTGCCCTTGGCGTCTGCAAAAACTATCCCATGTATGGAATTAGGATTAGGCTTTAAATACTTTGCTCTTTCTGTCTTAAATCTTGAATAATTCTCGATAAAATACTTCATATATTTTTCAGGAAGTCGATTATAATGAAACCCTGTTGGATGGGCATGGCATGAATATTTAGTGGAAGTGCCAGCTGGACCATCTTTACCACCTTCGAAAACAAATGGCCTATGCCCGGACTTTTTCAAAGCAATCGCTGCTTCTTTCCCATTCCATCCACTACCAATAATGGCCACTTTAAAAGATTTTTTATTAGATTTTGCTGCTCTTGTTGGACGTGTCATATTATAAATCTTCCTAATTTTAATAAACTAAACTAAGCTGCGCCGTATCATCCTCCTTGATTAAATACTTTGCAGCATCTTAAGTACGTGTATAACTCCCCACTGCCATTAAGTTAATGGATTTTTTATTCAAAATTTACCTGGATCCGCTCAAGCTGAGGAGGCGTTTACGCCGTCTCGAAGCTTATTTATCAAGGCTTCGGATTCGAGACGCAGCTTCGCTGCTCCTCAGCCCGAGCGGATCAAAGTTAAAAATCCTTAACTTAATGGCAGTGGTATAACCCCCCCAATATCTTAAGAGAAGGAAATTACTAACCATGTTTAATATTTTGTTTAATTTTTCTAAGTATCCGTATTTTAGCCATTGCCATTGCAAGCTCAGCTGTTGCTGCAGAATAATCCATATCGGAATTTTTATTCGCAATTGCAGCTTCCGCTCTTTCTTTTGCAGCTAATGCATTTGCTTCATCTAAAGATTCCGCGCGTTCCACTGTATCAGCCAAAACTGTAACGTGATATGGCTGAACTTCTAACATTCCGCCAGATACATAATAATACTCTTCCCTACCTTCTGGAAGAGTAATTCTTACTTCACCTGGTTTTAAAGTTGTAAGTAATGGTGCATGCCCTGGAACAATACCGATTTCTCCAAGCTCACCAGTTGTCACAACTTGCTCAACTATACCTGAGAAAATTTGCTTTTCAGCACTTACTATATCTAAATATGTAGTTATTGCCATTTCTTCCGAATGCCTCATAGAGTTTCTGCTTTAGCAATCGCTTCCTCAATACTACCAACCATATAGAAAGCTTGCTCAGGTAAATTATCATATTCACCAGCCAAAATACCTTTAAACCCTTTAATTGTATCTTGCAATGATACATATTTCCCTGGTGAACCTGTAAATACTTCCGCAACGAAAAATGGCTGCGACAAAAATCTTTGTATTTTACGTGCTCTAGTCACTAGTCTCTTATCTTCTTCAGATAATTCATCCATACCTAAAATTGCAATAATATCTTTTAATTCTTTGTATCTTTGCAATGTTTGTTGGACCTTACGTGCAGTATCATAATGTTCTTGACCAACAACTAATGGATCTAATTGTCTAGAAGTAGAATCAAGTGGATCAACCGCTGGATAAATACCTAGTTCCGCGATTTGTCTTGATAATACAACCGTTGCATCCAAGTGCGCAAAGGTTGTTGCAGGAGAAGGATCTGTTAAGTCATCCGCTGGTACATATACAGCTTGAATCGATGTAATAGAGCCATTTTTAGTAGAAGTAATACGCTCTTGAAGCATACCCATTTCTTCTGCAAGCGTAGGCTGATATCCTACAGCTGATGGCATTCTTCCTAATAACGCAGAAACCTCAACCCCAGCAAGAGTATAACGATAAATATTATCAACGAATAATAATACATCACGCCCTTCATCCCGGAATTTCTCTGCCATTGTTAAACCAGTTAATGCAACACGTAAACGATTGCCTGGTGGTTCATTCATCTGACCGTATACTAAT
>CAZADN010000172.1:0-4499 GCA_964483895.1 uncultured Legionellaceae bacterium | reverse complement strand
GGATAACCAAAATGCTAATTAAAACATTAATAATTTTTATAGTATTACTATGTGCAATATATGTAGGTGTATATTTACATAATGAATCAGGTTATATGGTTTTAGTTTTACATGACTATACAATTGAAACAAGCATTTGGGTTGTATTTTTCGGATTAATTTTAATTGCAATTAGTCTTTATATTTTAATAATGTTTATCAGTAAAATAATAAGCATTCCTAAATCTTTCAGAAAATGGGGAAAATTAATAAGTTTGCATAGTTCACAAGAAAAAACTCGCCAAGGCCTAATAGAATTCAATGAAGGACACTGGCAGCAAGCCCAAAAACATTTAATAGATGCCCTGCCAAACGCTGAAACACCGCTCTTAAACTATCTAACTGCAGCTAGAGCAGCCCAAGAAATGGGTGAAAATACCCAACGCGATAATTATTTACGTCAAGCACAACAATCAATGCCTGAAGCAAAGATAGCTGTTGAATTAACTCAAGCGCAATTACAAATCGCAAATAATCAATGGGAACAAGCACTAGCAACTCTTAAACACTTACAAAGTCTATCCCCTAAACACCCTTATGTGCTTAAACTTTTACTGGAATTATACGAAAAAATCAAAGATTGGCCGCAATTAATAAAATTGCTTCCTACTATAAAACGTTATAAATTAATCGCTGATGAGATTTTTTTCCAAAAACAACAAAATGCATATTACAATGAATTACGTAGTTTAATTAAACAAAGAAATGAAATAGCCATATCAGAATTCATGGGAAAACTTCCAAAGGAAGTCAAATATAATGCTTTAATAAACTCTGACTTTGCAGAGTATTTATTAACCATCGATAAACATAAACAAGCTGAGAATTTATTACGTAAACTATTGCATAAACAGCAAGATACATGTTTAATTTTATCGTATTCAAAACTAAACGCTGACGTAATTGATTTAAAGTTTATAGAATCTATTCCAAGAAACAACAATCCCGCGATATTTAAATATTGTTTAGGTAAAATATGCATTTCGAAGAAACTTTGGGGCAAAGCAGAAACCTATCTTATAGAAAGCATTCAAGCAACTCCAAATCGCGAAGCCTATCAAGCCTTGGGTTTGCTCTTTGAACAGGAAGGTAAACCACAAGAAGCTTTAGAGGCGTATCGCCGTGGACTAGACGCTAATAGCTACTTAGGCGCATACATAACAACTTGATTGCGCCCTTGGCTCCAACGATTTTATGTTTATTTGGCTGAGCTATAAATTATTTACCAAGCACAGGCGTCCCAATGTGGCCGTGCGTTATTATCTTTTATATGCAGGATGGAAAGGGTCGTATCTTAGGTTGTGCAAAAAGATTGCGGCTTCCTCTATAGAGCGTTCAGCAATAACAGAAAAATCGCTCCAATTTAAAGAGTTATTCTGAAATATAGTATCAATATGGTGTTCACCCGCTATTCCATCACCTCTATTATCATTCCATCTATCAAAAAAAATAGATTGACCTAAGGCCAACTGAACATTTTTTGGCAAACCAAGGAATTCTTCAACACTGATATAATTTTTATCAAGAGCATATAATCCCATATTGCTGAATAATATTGTGCTTAATGATTGTTGTGGTTCAGCATCTAATGCATCAAATTGTTGTGGAGTAATGTATTTCTGATGAAACTTAATAAAATTTCTAGTTGTAGGTTTTAGTAATAAGAAAGCTTGCAATGTAAAATGATTACATGGTTCTGAGTTGTTATACATAAAGCATAAATAACGCCTCCTGTCCCCTGGTTCACATGCAAGAAACTGTTGCAATGTTATGTAATGACTGGATAGCCATTTTTGAATGTCCCAATAAGGTTTACTTTGAGTCCAATTATTGTGCATATCTATAAACCCGCGACCGGCCAAAAGCTCTGTCAAATCTTTAAGTTGTAAACTATCTAACTTCAAAAGTTCATCAATAGATAAGCTATTGTCCATAATAAACAAATCAATATTTTCCACCAAAAATAATCGACTTAAGTTATAAAGTTCATTTATTTTTTGATTTGCAATATAATCTTGAATAGATATTTTTTGCGTATCTAATAGGTAATGGCAGAATTTTTTATTAAATAAATCAAAATTACCAGGAAGAAAATGAGTCGCATCACGCTTAAGAGAGATGTATTTTTTAGACAAAACTTCATCTGTATTTTTAAAGTGCGATAAAAACCATAGGATATTATTTTGAAATTCTTCTGCACCAAAAGCATAATCAGAAAATGTTAAATAATTCCTTTGATAGGCTGCATAGACAAGTTCATGTGTTGCAAAGCGCTCAAGATACCACGAATTTGGATTAGCCTCCGTTAAGCATATTTCGCTTATACCTTCTTTTTCCATTGCATCTTTAATTCTGGGTATTCTATAAACTTCCTTCAAAGGTTTAGGTGCATAAGAATACGAAAGAAAACGATTAGACTGAGCATGTTTAACACTCACTCTGCTAAGTACAGACGCGCTTAATATTCTTGAGGCTCGCATAAACATAAGGTGAATACTCCAAAAAATGACTAATATTAACTAAGATGGTTTACCAGCTCCTTGATTAAGCAAACCTACCGCTTTAATAGCATCTTTATTTCCTGATTCAGCAGACTTAGTTATCCAATACCAAGCTTTACGTCTATCTTCTACCACACCTTGCCCGTAATAGTACATATACCCAACTGCATATTGAGCTTCAGCATTACCTTTTTCAGCTTCAGGTTTTAAACGCACAAATGCTGAACGATAATCTTGAACTCTAAAACTATTTATACCTTGAGTTAAATTTAACGAACTGCGCATACAACCAGATATTATTATTGTTATTATCAAAATTTTTAAAAATTTAAAAAACATAAGAAATTTCCCAATAACTATAAACCCAAATTTAACTTAATCCACAACATTTTTGTTAAGAATACCTGGTGGCTTATCAAAGATTAATTCATCTTTCGGTAAGTTTAAACGCTCTAAGATCCCATCGCGACTGACAACAATTCCATCCCGAGATATAAGTAATATCTTTGCCCCGCCCGGTATTATATCACCAATTTTAAATACTCGCTCGGCACCATTAGCTAAATGCAATAAAACCTGTGATTTTTTTTTATCTTTAGAAAACATAACCCCAATAACGCGCAAATCTAATATTGACGGACGAATATTAGCATCACCAAATTGATTAGATATATATTTTCCAAAAAGTTCTACATCTAGACCATTTTTAATTAACCTTCGTTGCGAATCATTATCCGCAATATTAATACTAGATTGAGTACTTACTGAATCAGTATAAATCTCTCTTAGATTATGTAAACTCGCAAATAAAAGAAAGACAATAAATACTGAAAATAGCAAACAAAGCAACTTAGCAATAAGTGGTTTTTCATGTACTATATTTAATTGTAAACTAAAAGTCATAGTTATCTAAACATTGAATATATTATTTGCAACGCCAGTATACTGCCATTCCAATTAGGAGTAAATGATGAGTACAAAACATTTCGCAACTAGAGTTATTCATGCTGGTCAACATCCTGACCCATCAACAGGTGCAGTCATGACCCCAATATATGCAACATCAACATATAAACAAAAATCACCAGGAGAACATTTAGGCTTTGAATATTCAAGATCACAAAACCCAACTCGTTTTGCATATGAAGATTGTGTTGCAAACCTTGAAAGCGGAAAAGCAGGATTTGCTTTCGCCTCAGGCATGGCTGCAATTAATACCGTTTTAGATATCCTAGATGCCGGTAGTCATGTTATCGCTGCATCAGATCTATATGGCGGAACATTTAGACTCTTAGACAAAGTAAAAAGACGTACTCAAAACTTACAATTAACTTTTGTTGATATGACAGAACCTGATGAATTATCCAAGGCTATTAAACCCAATACTAAACTTATCTGGTTTGAAACACCTTCAAATCCAATGCTACAAATTAGTAATATATCAGCAATCGTAGATATTGCTAAAAAACATAAAATTGTAACCGTTGTTGATAATACCTTTGCTACACCTTACTTACAAAGACCGCTTGAACTTGGTGTTGATATAGTTGTCCATTCAGCAACCAAATATCTAAATGGGCACTCAGATGTTGTAAGTGGAGTCGTTGTTGTTAACGATAATCCTGAATTAATAGAACAAATAAAATTCTTACAAAATGCAAGTGGTGCTATTGCCGGACCCTTTGATAGTTTTTTAGTATTGCGTGGTATTAAAACTCTAAGCTTAAGAATGCAAAAGCATTGCGAAAGCGCAATAGAATTAGCCAATTGGTTAAGTCGCCATTCCAAGATTGCCAAGGTAATTTACCCGGGCCTAAAAAGTCACCCTCAACATGAGCTTGCAACTCATCAAATGCTAGCTTACGGAGGAATGATATCTATGGTAATCAAAGGGGATTTACAACAAACTAAGACTTTCTTGGAAAAATGTGAAATATTTACTTTAGCAGAAAGTTTAGG
>CAZADN010000171.1:0-4506 GCA_964483895.1 uncultured Legionellaceae bacterium | reverse complement strand
GGAAAATTCAAAGCGTTTAGCGTTATAAACTTGAGGTATCAAACAAATATCAGCAAGTGTCACAGAGTTTCCAAAGCAAACATCTTTTTCTCTTTGTAAAGTGCTTAATTTAGCTTCCAAAGCATTAAAACCTAGTTTAAGCCATTTATGATACCATGCTAGTTTTTGCTCATCAGTAACATGTAATTCATGTTTTAAGGTTTGTAGAACCCTTAAATTGTTGAGTGGATGAATTTCACATGCTATCAATAAAGCAAGGCTTCTTACTAGTGCTTTTTCATATGGTTTTGTAGGTAAGAAAGCTGGTGTTGGATAAGTATCATCTAAATATTCAATGATAGCGAGAGATTGAGTAATAATTCCATCATTAGTTTCTAATGATGGTACTATTTCCTGAGGATTGATTTTTATATAATTGGCGGAATGTTGTTCTCCGCCATTTTCTATTAAGTTAATTGGGATTATATCATAATCTAATTTTTTAAGGTTTAATGCGATTCTTACTCTATAGCTGCATGAAGATCTATAATAATCATATAATTTCATTTTAAGCCTCATATGCTATTATTTTTTGCTCAATAGAACCAAAAATATTATTATTTTCTTTATCGCGCATTTCTATTCGTACTGTATCTCCAAAATGCATAAATGGCGTTGTTGCCTTGCCATTATTGATAACTTCAAGCATGCGTTTTTCAACTATGCAAGAAGAACCTCTAGATCTATCCTTGTTAGAAACAGTTCCTGAACCAATAATTGTGCCAGCGGTTAATTCGCGGGTTTTAGCAGCATGTGCAATTAATTGCGGAAACGAGAATACCATATCATCTCCAGCGTTTGGCTGGCCGAACAGTTGATCATTTAAATAACTATTAAGTGGTAGATTTACGCGCATTCCATCCCAGTTGCTACCTAACTCATCTGGTGTTACAGCAACAGGTGAAAAACTACTTGCGGGTTTTGCATGTAAAAATCCAAAGCCTTTAGCGACTTCAGGTACAGCTAGAACTCGCAATGATACATCATTCACAAGCATTAATAACTTTATATGTGATTTTGCTTGTTCGGAATTAATATTCATTGGAACGTTATCTGTAACTATTGCTACTTCAGCTTCAAAATCTATTCCATAATCTTCAGTTACAACAACAATTGGGTCACATGGCCCACAGAATTTATCTGACCCACCTTGATACATTAGAGGATCGTGCCAAAAATTTTCTGGCATTTCTACACCTCTTGATTTTCTAACAAGCTCAACATGGTTTACATATGCGCTACCATCTAACCATTGGTAGCTGCGTGGAAAAGGGGATGCAAAATCTGTTGGGTTAAAATTAAAAGCATCTTGTAGATTAGATAAGTTTAATTTTTTATATACTTCTTCCAAAAGAGGTGAGACTTCATCCCAATTTTCTATAGCTATTTGCATGGTTTTAGCAATATTACCAACCTTTATAGCCTTGGTTATGTTCTTATTAACCACACATAATTCGCCATCAAGGCCTAATTTTAGGCTTGCTAATTTCATAATGTACCTCTTCTTATTTGATCTCGTTCAATGGCTTCAAATAGAGCTTGGAAATTACCTTCTCCGAAACCTTGATTACCTTTACGTTGAATAATTTCAAAAAATACAGGACCAAATACATTTTCAGTAAATATTTGTAGAAGTAAACCGCCGTGAGGGTGTTTATCACCATCTATTAATAATTTTAAATCTTGTAGTTTATTTAAAGGTTCTGAATGCCATGGAACTCTTGCGTCTATCATTTCATAGTAAACATCAGGCACATCTAAAAACTTAACTCCGTCATCGCGTAATTTTGCGACAGTGTGGTATATGTTATCAGTTGATAGGGCGATATGCTGTATTCCTTCACCATGGTAATCTGTAAGGAACTCTTCGATTTGTGATTTGTCGTCTTTGGATTCGTTCAAAGGTATTTTAATTTTATCGCAAGGGCTACTGAGTGCGCGACTAATTAAGCCAGTCATTTGCCCAACAATATTAAAGAATCTAATTTCACGAAAATTAAAGATTTTCGCATAAAAATCTGCCCATTTGTCCATATTGCCACGATAAACATTATGGGTTAGATGATCAATGTTGACAAGGCCTGAATCAGCTGCTGGATTTGCTAAATGCTCCAAATTTTCTGAGAAAGGCTTATGTTTATCATCAACAAAATATATAACACTTCCGCCTATTGCTTCTATCGCTGGTAAATGGTGTTTTATACTTGATTTGTCATGAAATTCTTTCGCACCATTTTCTAAAGCATGTTTTAATGCAAATTGTGCGTCTGCTACTTTAAATCCCATAGCACAAGCACCAGCACCATGCACTTTTGCATGTTCATGAGCTTGGGAATCGGTAGTTGTGTTAACTATAAAATCTATTTTACCTTGTTGAAAAAGTAATATTTGTTGGTTTGCAAAATGTTTGGTTTTAGTAAAACCCATTTGTTTAAATTGGTTTTCTAATAGGTGAAAATTGGGACTGGCAAATTCAAGAAAAGCAAATCCATCTAACCCACATGGATTATCGTACTTTTTATTCATTCCTTGTACTCCTTATTATGTTTAATGAGAAATAAACCATCGGCAATAGGTACTAAACTTATTTGCACGCGCTTATCATTTTTGATAATAGCGTTTAATTTTTTAATTTCTCGTGTTTGTGAGTTGTTGTTTGTATCAACCAGAACCTCTCCTTCCCATAACACATTATCTATAGCCATTATACCTTTGGGACTTAGTAGAGTAAGACAGCGTTCGTAGTAGTTTACATAGTTTGCTTTATCAGCATCAATAAAAATAAAGTCAAATTTTTGAGAGTGACCATCAGATAACAAAGCGTCTAATGTATCTAAAGCTGGGGCAAGGCGCAATTCTATTTTTTCACTTTGATGAGCCTCATGCCAATATTGCTTTGCATCTTTGGTCCATGTTGCATTTATATCGCAGGTAATAACTTTTCCATTATCAGGAAGAGCTAACGCCATGGCTAAAGCACTATAACCAGTGAACGTTCCAAGTTCTAAAACATTTACAGCGTCGATAGCACTAATTAAAAACTGCATAAATTGCGCTTGATCTTGGCTAATTTGCATTGCAGCTAATTGATGACTAGCAGTTGCTTCAC
Source organism: uncultured Legionellaceae bacterium (assembly GCA_964483895.1). Taxonomy (GTDB): domain Bacteria; phylum Pseudomonadota; class Gammaproteobacteria; order Legionellales; family Legionellaceae; genus 2-12-FULL-35-11. The sequence goes on along the minus strand of CAZADN010000171.1, from coordinate 1,358 downwards.
GAAGTTTTTTAAGGATTGGATTTTCGCGAACCGATACATCGAGAATATAATTGTATAGTTGCTCATCAATAGTTGTGAGTTTCATAATTACCTTGCTAGTATTTCTTGGGCGATAATATCGGCAATATTACTAGTCGGGACATTTTCTTTTGCAGATCTTGCGTAAATTTTAGTTAAGGATTCGGAGATATTATCTACTTGAGAATTAATAATTTCTTCATTAGTATGATAATATTTTCCACAAGCAAAGATAACTCCACCAGCGTTAATTACGTAATCTGGTGCGTAAAGAATATCTTTTTCATGTAGTAATTGCCCATGGTAAGCGTGGCCAAGTTGATTATTAGCACTTCCTGCCACGATTGTTGTTTGTAGTTCAGGAATGGTTTTATCATTTATAGTCGCACCTAATGCGCAAGGAGAATAAACATCGCATGCAACTTTATGAATGTCATCAACAGATACAGCGCTCGCGCCAAATTCAGCAACTACCTTTGCAACTCTGGCATCATCAACATCTGCAACAGATAGTTTTGCACCTAATTCATATAAGTCTGCAGCAAGAGTATAGCCAACATGCCCAAGACCTTGAATTGCTACGTGTATGCCATTTAAGTTATCTTTCTTAAGTTTATAGGCAACCGATGATTCAATGCCGCGTAATACACCTCTTGCGGTAGAATATGCGGGATTTCCATGATTTATGGAAGAGCTAGCAACATATGGTGTGAATTCGCTGATTATGTCCATATCATTAAGTTCTGTGCCACTATCTAAAGCAGTAATGTATCTACCATTTAAATCATTAACAAATTTACCAAACTTTATAAAGTATTTTTTACGGTCAAATTCACCTTTAGGCTTGATTATTACAGATTTTCCTCCTCCAAGAGGTAAATCAGCAATTGCTGATTTGTAACTCATGCCTCTAGCTAAGCGCATAGCGTCATAAAGAGCAGCGTTGGTATTAGGATATTCTATAAATCTACATCCACCTAATGCTGGCCCAAGTTTAGTATTGTGGATTGCAATTATTGAGCGCATTCCAGTTTCTTCATCTACACGACAATGTATATCTCCAAATTTATGATCTAAAGCGTAGTTTAAAAAATCGATTGCATTGTCTTCAGATTTGTTAAAGTTTTGTTGAAGATTATAGTTAGTCATTTGTTCACTCCTATTGCTTTTTTTGATATGTTATAAACTTATTTAACCATGAAATCAATGATATAGGGATTTGTTCGCAAATTAAATTTTATTATTAGTATAAAAAAGTACTTAATAGGAGTATTGATAATGCAAAATAATAGGGTGATTGGGCATCGTGGTGCTGCGGCTTATGCTCCTGAAAATACCCT
>CAZADN010000170.1:0-4510 GCA_964483895.1 uncultured Legionellaceae bacterium | reverse complement strand
TTACCAGGATAAAGCTCAATAACACGTACTCACACCAAGAACTCAAGGAACCTGCGCATGGTACACTTTAAATCCTGTTATTGTAATCTACCTAAAACAGATGTTAACATCAACCTCAGAAATACAATATAAACCTCCACTTTGCTCCAATTTTAAAATTAACCACATTATTAATCTTTCTCTGTATATAGCAGTTTTTTTGTCATGTACAGATTAAAATCATTTAATGCGCAGTATTTAACGCCACACTGCTTTATAAACAAAGGCTTATCATTGTAAGTTACTCTGACTTCGTATTTAGAAGATCCTATTTCAAATAAAGAATAATTAATTATTGAGGCATAAGGTGGAATATCATCAATTTTTTGACCCAAAAGCCTCAATTGCGCTAAAAGAGTCGTATCATGTGCGACAAATAATAGATATTTTAAAGGACGATTTTGTTCAGCAGCTAGACTCATTTCATGTTTAATTGTCTTAGCCAATTCGCTTCCAACACGCAAAGATAATTTTGGATGATTAGCAATATAAAGCAATGCCCATTTTCCAGAGCTTAAAATTTTATTAGCATCTTTTACCAATAAACCATTAGGAAAAGAAACGTTATATAATTGTTCAATAAACAAAAAATCACTAATTTTTATCAAATCAAACAAGCTTTCAATTTTAATACCAAAAATTTTACTCCATGCTGAATAATTAGATTTAAGCTCATTATCCTTTTGAATCCAATCTGGACTATTTAAAATATAAGTTTCTAATAATTGTCTAAATTCTTTTTTATCATGGTTAGGTATCAAAAGGTTATCTTGTTCTTGTGGAACTATATTTATAGGAATTGGTTGTAATCCTCGCGGCAAGGCTTTAGTTGAATTATCTAAAGATGGTCCTGTTCCTAAAGGATAAAGTCCAAATAAAATTGATTGCGCACTCATCATTGTTCTTGGTATACCAGAAGAACGAACTGTCATTGTATTAATATCGTAATTTTGGGGAAGTAAATGATATTGATTTACATATCGCTGGCGCAATGTTTTTCCCAGTTGATATTCTTGACGCATACCTTTAGGTGTTAATTGCCATATTTTAAGATAATATAAATTATTGTCCTACTCTAAAAATTCCAGCATATGCGATATCCACAATTCATAGAGGAAGGATTCATCGGCTGGGTTTTTCATGAATGACAAAAGGTCCTTTAGGAGTAACCTACGATTATTGGCTATTTTTTCAACTAAATCTTCTGAAACGTTATCCACGCAATGCCTATCTCCATTTATATAGAGTGCTAAAACTCCAGTTTCCTCTGACTTAAAATATGCGAAACGGCACAGTGGATTGCGAACCAGGCCCAATGTGCTAAATAATTGCTCTTTAAATTCGGTCGGAGATACACGGTCATCTTCGTCCAAATACTCAGAAAGCAACTCTTCTGACTGATTATCAAGGTGAGTGGCAAATGTGCCAAACCAATCTTGCATCAGTGCGTCATCATCAAGCATAGTCTGCATCAGTGATTTTGCTTTAATCCATGCATCCCGTGGTAATTGTGATGTTTCTTTTAGTAAAGCCCATGCAGGATCTTTGTAAAATGAAGGCGCTCTGTTTTTAAAAAACAAATATTCGCCAAAACTATCCCATAGCTCAATATCTTTATAACTGCGATAACCAAACGAAAAGGTCATACAATCATTACTAAGCGAAATACCATGATGCCCAACATTGGGAGGAAGATACAGCATATCCCCTTCTTCAAGTATGTATTCTTGCTCTATTTTAAATTCTTTCATGATGCGCAATTCGAGATCTGGCAAATAATTATTTTCAACACAATCACAGGTGGTTAGCAACCATTTTCGACGTCCGCTTGCTTGGTACAGAAAGACATCATAATTATCATAGTGAGGTCCAACACTCCCTTGTTCCACGGCATAACTTATCATGATGTCATCTATACGCCATTGAGGAATAAAATTAAAATAATCTAATAACGATGCAACCTCAGGTATAAATCGATCCACGCCCTGAACCAAAAGCGTCCAATGAGACTTTGGCAGACTTTTAAAATCTTTTTTTAAAAAAGGACCTCGTTTTAAAGTCCATTCTGGTGATGTTGTTGGTGCTTGAATAATCAGTCTACTTTCAAGTTCCGGCTCCATAGCAAGCCCCGCCAATTCATCTGCAGACAAAGGATTTTTAAAATTTGGTATGGCTGCTCGAATTAACAATGGCTTTTTTTGCCAATAGTCGGTTAAAAAAGTTTTAACACTCAATCTTTGAAAATTCAACATCCTAAAAATACCAGTTAGTTATTATGGTAGAAATTTTACAGGGTATTAGGAGTAAATCCTAATAAAATTAAAATCGATAAATTCTTCCAACCGCAGATGGCACCACAATATTATCACCAAAAGTCTGATATAAATAACTCACAGCTCGAAAACCAGTACAATGAGCAGGTATAATCATTTGCAGATTGAACTTTTTCATATCATTGACAGTTTGTGGAATAATAGATTCAACATACTGTCCTGATAGATGAAAGCCTCCCATAACAGCATAAATAGGAATTTTCGGAAATAATCGTTTGGCATGTTCTAACACATTGATAATCCCAGCATGAGAACAAGCTGAAAAAACAATTAAACCTTTATTACGAACGTGGACCGCCAAAAATCTCTCATCTAAAATCAAAGGATCAGGAACCCAATTTTTATCGCTATCAAGCTTCACATGACTTGGAAAACCTTTTTCATATGAAGTTATTCTTGGAATTTCACCGCTTAAATAAAAAGTATCATCTAAAAACAATCTAGCATCCAGTTCATTAATAACTGCCGCACCTAATTTTTCTAACTCTTCCTCTGACGGAATAATTTTAAACGGATGTATATGTTCACCATGTTTAACTGCTCGCTGACAAAACATCCCTGGATTAACATGAAACACCGTATTGTGTTGGGGATTTTTATTATTAATAGATTCAAGCAAACCTAAAAATCCTCCAGCATGATCCCAATGCCCATGAGAGAGTACAATCTCTTCAATCACAGTTGGATCAATATTAAGGCGCGTTAGATTATTTTTAATAACATTTCCTTCAGGCCCAGCATCAAATAACACAACATGCTTCTTATCGCCTTTAATAGCCGTAATCAATAATGAAAGGCCATGAGCACCGCAACATAAACATTCACCAGATAATTCTTGCATACCATTTTCTTTCAAATAATCCATCTCATGTATTACATTTTCCGGAACAGTTGAGAGACTATCAGTCACATTGTCAACAATCACATTGATCTCTAAAGAATCTATTTCTGTTAATAATATACTCATTGGCGCTTTACTACCCCTCTAAAATTATCTCATTAAATTCAAGAAGCTAAACAAAAAACTCAAAGTATCACTTAAAAGTTTTATAAATTAATATTAAAAATATCTCTATATCCACTAAGCACTCTAACAATTTCAATAGGTGCAACTGGTTTATATATTACAAGATAATGCCACTTAAATGTCCAGAATTTTACTGGTTTATTAGTAAGATCTTCACGCAAATGACCTAGATCTGGATTTTCAGCTAATTGACTCATAATATTATATAATAAATCTAAAAAATCATGCGCTATTTTTGGGTTGTCTTGCGCCATATAAGTAATAATTTCCTCTATATTTTGCTCGGCGTCAAGGGATAAATAATAGTCAAAATTTACTTTATTCCTTTTCTTCATGTTCCTGAGAAATTGTATTAATTTTAGCCTTCAATTTATCATAACTTTCTTTTGCTGAAATTTTTTTACCTCTAGCTAATTGCATTAAACCCCTATCAATTGCCGAATTTAATTCTTGTGTACGATGATTTTGTATATCTTTTATTGATGCAACCAATACGCCAGACATTGCTCCAAAAGGCACCCAACTGCCTACATATCCTTTTTTTGCAGAGTCAGCGTTTTCAACTAAATAAGCTGATGAATTTAGATATTCTGCACCACAAAAAAAACTTTGCAATGGCACTGCTTTAGCATGGCATATTGATACGATTAATGACTGGATTATACAAAATATTAAGTAATATCATATCAAAAAAATTAAAGCCCCTTCTGGGGCTTTTTTATTTAATAAATTAATCAGCACCACTGCAATCAAAAAAATTAAAATTAAATAATGTGCCATTATAAAAGTGTAGCCAGAAGCGTAGCCATGGAAATTTCATCTAAAAATATTTTTTATTAAACCTATAAACACTGGTCGGGACGGAAAGATTTGAACTCTCGACCCCTAGCACCCCATGCTGTCTAGTATTGATTTCAAATGGTATCAAATATTTTCATAATTAACAATAAACCCTTTATATATATAGATTGAAAGGTATTGCAATATTCAATCGATTTCATTTAATATTAATCCAGCACACTGTTTCTGGTACCAAAATGGTTCCAAAATATTTGAGTCATTTAAAAAATTACACAATATAAGTATGCAGATAAATATAATGAAATTTAAC
>CAZADN010000169.1:0-4522 GCA_964483895.1 uncultured Legionellaceae bacterium | reverse complement strand
AAATTGAACATGATATCCGCGACGGATTAAAGCACAAATAAATTGCTCTGTAGGTGTATTACCAGTGCTGCGTCCAAATCCTTGCAAAGATGCATCTATAATTTCTATTTCAAGCTCAACCGCTTTTAAAGCATTAGCCACGCCCAAGCCTATATTATGATGACCATGAAAACCAAGTCGTAATGTAGATGATTTTTCGCGGATAGCATTCACATATCTTTCTAAATCATCAGGAAACATTCCTCCGGCTGAATCTACAATGTACACTAAATCTGAGCCAAATTTTTCTGCTTCCAGTGCATATCGTGCAAAATCACTCGGTGTGGTGAGGTAAGATTTCATAAAATTGGAACAAACAAACATTCCATGTTTTTTAGCCAACTCTATGAAAGGTTGTGATTGTTTATAACTTTCAACATTTGTGCCGATACGAACAAAGTTCATATTGTAATTTGCTGCCATATCCAAATGATGCAACTTTGCGATTCCTGGAATACAAAACATCCCCCAAGATGCGTTTTTTACTGCTTCAGCAGTGGCTTGCATATAAGATTCATCTGTCTCAGCAGCAACTCCTTTCCCAATCTCAGATGCGCCAAATCCCATTCCATGGCCAGTTTCAATTAGTTCGAACCCTGCAACATCCAATGCGCGTACAACATTAAATGTATCTTCTTTTGTAAATTGAAAATTATTTGCGTAGCTACCATCGCGAAGAGTGCACTCTAAGATGCGTGGAGAAAAAATCTTATCCATAAGCCAATTATGTCCTAACCAAAATAGCATTAAAGTTGTATCTAATTAAATAAACATTTCCAATTTATCTAGCATTGCCAGCAACCTACTTAACTATCCTACATGTCTTAGAGGTGTAACCAAACTGGCTGTGAGAAAATTTAAATTTTACTAGAAACCACGCTGTATATGGCTCCTCTGGACAGACTCGAAGCGTCAACCCAATGATTAACATTCATCATTTATTCAATTTCAAGTAATATAAAACGAGAGCAATTAAATGTCAAATATTCTTGTTTTTTACTAAATAACGCCGATAGCACCTAATTAAGCAACTATATTTATAGATATCAAAGAAATTATGTGATATTAATAATCTGGCTATACTTCGCGCGGTCACAATCTTAAGTATATGCATCATCATCGAAATGTCATTAAATTATTGCTTAAACAAAGGTGTTTTTTATGTACAAAATTATTAATACCATCAAAAATAACCCTCTGATTTTATTGAATTCTCTATTCATTTTTCTAGTTATAGAATACTTTTTCCTTGGCAAATTTTCTTTTATACAAATTCATGATTTTGCAGATGACATTTTCCCAAGATACATAGCACTATGGAGAGATTTTCTTAAAGATGGATACCAGTCATGGAATTCTGACATAGGACCAGGTGTCAACAGATTAAGCAACTTGGTTTTTTATGATAATTTTTTATCATTACTAATAGCTGCGTTACCCGCATGGTTGGCATACCAAATATATATTGTATTGACTTCTTATTTAGGGGTGTTTGGCTATTATAAATTAAATACTACTTATTTTGCACACCATAAAATTTTATCTGTAATTTTTGCAATATTAATCCCCACAGTTATAGCTTTTTCTAATTCTACTGGCTTAAGCTGCGGGATCCAATTTTATCCATTTTTTATCTATATAATTTACAAAATTGATAGGCAAATTAATAATACGTTTATTAAACTCACAATGTTGTTAACTGCTATATATATTACATCTATTAGCATGTCTTTTACTTTAGGATTTGTATATTTAGCGCCTTTTACACTTTTTTGGTTATTAATAATTGATAAAATCAAACCAAGTACTGTTATTATTACTATTTTGGGGTTTTGTTTAATATTTTTAGCCCACTACAACAATATCACTTCACTGTTAAGTAACGCAATGGCCTCACATAGAAGTGAATTTGCCACTATGTCATCTAATGAGGGGCGCTTATATTTTTTCAGCCAAGCACCTATAATTATATTGAGTATTATATTTATTCTAAAAAACCGCTTGTTTAATATACGTGTACTTTTGGTTTTAACAACTTTCTTATTAATAACAATTGGTGATACCGTACTAAATTATATATATGATTTACTTTTCAACCAAAATGCACTTGCTTCATTAAAAATTAGTAGAATAAGTTTTTTTTCAACCTCATTACTCGGTTTTGTTGCTCTTAGTATTGCTAAAATCTTAAATAAAAAGGAAAGAAAAGTCTTAATAATAATCGCCGTGCTAAATTTGCTTTATATTTGCATAAATATAAAGCTAATGAATGCGGAAATGTGGATTAGGCAAGGTAATTATGTGGCTAATTTTGAGACAGAAAATCTTGAAAATTTACGCAAAAGTGATTCATCATTATATAGAGTGGCCACAATATATGGAGTAACACACGCTAATATGCTAGCAAAATATGGATTTGAATCAGCCGATGGGTATTCACCTATGTATCCGTTAATCTACAAGCATTATTGGTCGCAAATTTTATTGCCTTTTCTTAAAAGTGATATTAGCTATAATGAATATTTTTATAATTGGGGTTCAAGGTTTTATTTGCTAATTGGAGAACCTAAAAATAATAATAACCGCTACGCAAGATTTAAATCTATTACATTTGCAGAATTTTATAATTTAAATTTACTTTCTCTTGCCAACGTAAAATATATTTTCTCTCATCAACCCATACTAGATAATAGATTAACTCTTATAAGTGATGCTATTAATAGTGCCGGTATGAGTAACATGGACAAAATAAAGCTTAGAATTAAAGAAAACTTTGTCGGCAGAAAATCTTTATATATTTATAAAAATGATGATTATTTTGATAGAATTTTTACAATAAACAATACAAGGTTTTTTATAAATGAGGTTGATTGTTTAAATTTTTTAAGTAAGGCTTCAATTGATGAGCTAAGAAATAGCGCCGCTTTGTATAAAGAAGATAGAGCTAAATTAGCTCAATTTAATTTTACCAATAGTAAAAAATCATCTATTGTCATAACCAAATACTCACCATCTGAAATATCATTTAAAATCAATGCAAATGGTGATACGATGGTGGTATTAAGCCAATATTTTGATTCAAACTGGAAGTGCTCTAGCAATGGGAAAAATATCGATATATACCGAGCTAATGTAACATTTACGGCATTGGCTATTAAGGGTAAACACATATCTTATATAAATTGTAAATATGTCTAAAAGTTGTGTAATTAACGGCGATCAACAAAATTTAATCATGTTATCAAATAAACTTTACTTGTCAATCTTAATTCTTAACCTATTTACTCCTTCGTGATATCATAACCCACATTAAAACAATTAAAATCATCCCATGCAATATTTTAAAAACCAAAAAATCTTATTAGGTATTACTGGTGGTGTAGCCGCCTATAAATCAACATACCTGATTCGCGAGCTCATTACTCTTGGTGCAACAGTAAAAGTTGTGATGACCAAATCCGCGCAAGAATTTATATCGCCATTAACTATTCAAGCCTTAAGTGGTGAAGTCGTACGCTCTGATGCTTTTGACTCAGAAGCTGAACGCGCCATGAGTCATATTGAGCTTGCGCGTTGGGCTGATTATTTGTTAATTGCGCCTGCTACGGCTAATTTCATTGCAAAAATGGCTCATGGAATTGCTGATGATTTGTTATCTACTATTTATCTTGCTAGCAATCGTCCTGCTATCATCTGCCCAGCCATGAATAAATGCATGTGGGAGCATCCTGCAACCCAAGCTAATTGTCAAACTTTGCTTAGTCGTAATGTCATGCTAGTTGGACCAGATATTGGTGAACAAGCTTGTGGGGAATTTGGTCCGGGACGACTTGTTGAGACTCAGGAGATAATTAATGCAATTTTACTTAATAATATAAAAAATATACTACAAGGCCGAAAAGTTCTTATCACCGCAGGCCCTACACAAGAAGCTATCGACCCTGTGCGCTATTTAACTAATAAAAGTTCTGGGAAAATGGGTTATGCTTTAGCTTCGGCCGCACAAATTGCTGGGGCTGAGGTTACTTTAATTAGTGGGCCAACCAATTTGCCCAAACCACTGAATGTGAATTTTATTCAAGTAAAAACTGCTAAAGAAATGCTCGCTAAAGTTTTAGAAAATATAACTAAAGATTCGATATTTATCTCTTGTGCGGCTGTCGCTGATTATCATATCGCTAATCCTGCGTCGCAAAAGATTAAAAAAGGGCCTAATGAAACTTTGGAACTTACATTAATTAAAAACCCAGATATATTAAAAGAAGTTACATCTCAAAAACTCGCAAAATATACAGTTGGCTTTGCGGCGGAAACTCATGATTTAATAACAAATGCTAAACAAAAATTCAAAGAAACACCAAAAACGTACAAAAGCACATAAAAAAAAGAACACTATTGTTGTTGTGTAGAAAATATTTTTTGTTATCGCTGTTTTGTATGAAAAAAAAACACATCAAAAAGGAAGTTGTTGGAACAAACACCA
>CAZADN010000168.1:0-4534 GCA_964483895.1 uncultured Legionellaceae bacterium | reverse complement strand
TCAGGGTGTTGATTTTGATATTGAAAGCGGTTTAAATGGGGAGGGGAGTTTTAGTAATCCAACTGGTGATATAGCGGTGCTCGCGAATATTATTAATACGTTACATGCGAATAATAATTCTTTATTATTAACCTTAACTCCGCAAATTGCTAATATCTCGGCAACTTCAGGTTTTGATGCAGTTTGGGGAAATTATGCATCTTTGGTGATGCAAACACATGACGCTCTCGAATGGGTTGGTATTCAAGTTTATAACGCTGGTTGTGCATTTGGAATAAATTTAGTTTGTTACGATCCTAATGAAACTAATAGTCCAGACGCCCCGGTTGCTTTTGCTACAGATTTATTAGAAAACTGGCCTGACAAGGATAGTAGCGGGCGTGCAACGGGATTTCAACCATACATTAGTTATTTAAAACCATCACAAGTTGTTTTGGGATTTCCAGCTTCAAATATAGAGGGAAGTAGTGATGGTGCTCCACCTGCAGTTATAAGCACAATTAAAAGGGCTATTCAATGTTTGCGTAATGGACAACAGACCGAAAATAGTTGTGATACTTATATTCCACCACGTATTTATCCTGATATTGGTGGGGTGTTTGAATGGGAAATTACGTATGATGAAAATAATAATTTTAAATTCGCAATTGATTTATTCGAGTGTGTTATCAATGGTAATTGCGATTAATATTAGACCTCATCAGTGAGTTTCCGAAGAGGTCTATTGCTTTTATTTATATTACTCTGGTAAATTATCTGAATTATATTCGGAATAAAATTGGATAATATGAAAAATAAATTATTAATATTGGCGGTTTTACTACTTTGTGCATGTGGGCAACAAGGCCCGTTATATTTACCTGATACTCCTAAACCAGTACAAAGTAGATGATGCTTAAGTTTACCAAAATGCATGGCCTTGGTAATGATTTTATTGTCATAGATGGGGTTAGGCAACAAGTTAGCTTGTCTGAGGCGCAAATTGCAAAACTTGCAGATAGGCATTTAGGAATTGGTTTTGATCAGTGTTTAATAGTTGAAAAAAGCTTAGATAAAAATGTAGATTTTAAGTATAAAATCTATAATGCCAATGGTAAAGAAGTCGGGCAATGTGGTAATGGTGCTAGATGTCTTGCGAGTTTTATTAAGGCTCATGGGTTGTCAACTAAGAACATTTTTAATGTGGCAACTAATTCAACTACGATGCAACTGTGTATAGAAGATGATGCAAGCGTAACAGTTAGTATAGATAAACCTATTCTTGACCCAATTAAAATCCCTTTGTTGTATAAAACACAGCAAATATCGTATTCAATCCCTCTGGATTTTGATAAAGGATGTGTTGTGCATGCTTTGAGTATTGGTAACCCGCATGCTGTTTTAGTGGTTGATAATTTGAATGATGATTGTGTAGCTAAATACGGCAAAGCAATTAGTCAGCATGAATTATTTCCCGAGCAGGTTAATGTTGGCTTTATGCAAATTTTATCTAATTCACATATCAAACTTAGAGTGTATGAGCGTGGTTGCGGGGAGACGAAAGCTTGTGGTAGTGGGGCTGTGGCTGCGGCTGCGATTGGGATTTTGTATTATGATTTAGCTGATGCGGTGTTAGTTGAGTTACCAGGTGGTAATTTAAAAGTTAGTTGGCCAGATATCCATGCAGGAATATTTTTAAATGGACCTACGCAGTTTGTATTTAGCGGCGAAATAGAGGTTTTATGAGGGTAATAATTTTAGGTGCCGGACAAGTTGGTGGGACGTTAGCGCAGAATTTGGTTCAAGAGGATAATGATGTTACTTTAATAGATATTGATGATGTGTGTTTACAAAAATTGCAACGCCGCTTAGATATTCAAATCGTACAAGGCAACGCTTCTCATCCATCATCACTATTGCAAGCCGGCATTCAACAAGCGGATATGTTAATAGCTGTTACTAATTGTGATGAAGTAAATATGATGGCGTGTTTTATAGCGTATAATTTATTTCGAACCCCAAGTAAAATCGCGCGAATTCGCACAGAAGATTATGCAGAATATCCAAGCTTGTTTGCTAATGATGCTATTCCTATTGATGTATGCATTAGCCCTGAAGAATTGGTTACGGATAATATTATTAATTTGGTTAAATATCCTGGTGCTACGCAAATTCTTGAGTTTGCTGATGGAAAACTTCTATTAATGACTATCAAAATTAATTTTGCAGATGGGGTTTACGGTAAAAATATTCAGCAAGTAGATAGGTTACTTGCACACTTCCAAGTAAAAATTGTTGCTATTTTTCGCAATAAAAAATCAATTGCCAAAACAGAAGATTTAGTATTAATTCAAAATGATGGACTCACTTTTGTGATTGAGGCTACTGATATACAAAATGTTTTGCAAGTTTTAGGATGTGATGTAAAACCAAATAAACGAATAATAATAGCTGGTGGTGGGAATATTGGCCGAAAGCTTGCTAAAGAACTCGAAAATTTTTATCAAGTCAAAGTAATTGAACATAATATTAATTCCGCAACAAAACTTGCAGATAGTTTAGATAAAGCAACAGTATTAGATGGTGATATAGCGGATAAAAATTTATTATTAAATGAAAATATTGAGTTCACAGATGTTTTTTGTGCGGTAACTAATGATGATGAAGCCAACATTATGGCATCTTTGCAAGCTAAAAACTTAGGGGCCAAACATACTATGGCGTTAGTGAATAGAGATGCTTATGTGGACTTGATTGATGATAGTTCAATAGATTATGCCATCTCTCCGCAACTTATAACAATTGGAAGTATTTTAACCAAGCTTAGGCGCGGTAATATGGTGAAAGTATATAGACTACAACATGATGAAGCTGAAGCTATTGAGTTGATTATTCATGGTAGTGAAAGTACTTCTAGAGTCATAGGACGTAGGGTTATAGATATTGATTTGCCAGAAGGTTGTTTAATTACATCGGTTGTAAGGCATGATGAAGTTCATATTATAAATAATGATTTTATCTTGCAAGATAAAGATCATGTTATATTACTTCTTTTAAAAAGAAGAGTTATTAGGCAAGTGGAGTCTTTATTTCAGGTTAATTTATCATTTATGAGTTGAGTTTATGCAATATAAAACTATATTCCGCTTGCTCGGGTTATTGTTAATGCTTTTTAGTCCTAGTATGCTTACCCCATTATTAATAAGTTTTATTTTTAAGGAAAATAATTTTTTCCCATTTTTAATCTCCTTTCTTTTTACAATGTCTTCAGGACTGGGGTTGTGTTTAACTTTTAATAATAGTAAAAACGAACTTAAAATACGAGATGGTTTTTTGTTGGTGGTTTTATTCTGGTTTGTAATTTGTATTTTTGCCTCAATTCCTTTGGTGTTAACGATTCATACACTACCAAGTATTACAGATGCAATTTTTGAGACGGTTTCAGGAATTACTACAACTGGCGCGACAGTTATTACTAACCTTGATTATTTACCTAAATCTATATTATTTTATCGTCAGCAATTACAGTTTGTTGGTGGTATAGGTATTGTAATTTTGGCTGTTGCAATCTTACCTATGCTAGGAGTTGGAGGTATGCAGCTTTTTCAAGCTGAAACACCAGGGCCTATGAAAAACAATAAACTTACTCCAAGAATTACACAGACAGCGAAAGCCATTTGGTCAATTTACTTGCTTTTAACTATTCTTTGCGCAATTTGCTATTACATAGCTGGCATGAATTGGTTTGAGGCTTTATCAGAAAGTTTTGGGACTGTGTCTACAGGAGGCTTTGCACTGCATGATGCTAGTTTTGCTTATTATAAAAGCGAAACCATTCAAATTGTTGCTGGTTTATTTATGTTTTTAGGGGGCACTAATTTTGCTTTGCATTTTGTTGCGATTAATAAACGTAGTTTAGCGGGATATAGATTTGATGAAGAGTTTAGATTTTATCTTGGGTTGATTTTAGTTGTAGGTATATTAATTACGTATACTTTAGCAAAGACGCAAACATTTAATTTCAGCATTGTAGTAAAAAGTTTTTTTACTACAATTTCTTTATTAACCACTACCGGTTTGGAAGTAGATACACTTGGAAACTTGCATAGTTTTACGCCTTTTTTGGGTATGCTGTTGATGATCGTAGGTGGTTGTACTGCTTCTACAAGTGGCGGGATTAAGGTACTGCGGGTTTTATTAGTTTACAAGCAAAGTAAGCGTGAGCTTGCAAAAATCTTGCATCCACAAGCAATAATACCTCTTAAGCTCAGTAAAAAAAGTATTTCTGATGCAACCATTCAATCAGTTTGGGGTTTTGTAAGTGTTTTTATAGGTTTGTACTTAATCTTTTCTCTGATTTTTATGTGGCTTGGGCACAGTATGGAAGAGTCTTTTGCAATGGTTAGCTCAGCATTAACTAATTCAGGATTTGGTCTGGATAATTTAAAAATAGGTTTCATTGAATATGATAATGGATGTAAATGGTTATTAATTTTTATTATGTTGATCGGTAGGCTTGAAATTTTCTCTATATTGATTTTATTTACTAAAGATT
>CAZADN010000167.1:0-4540 GCA_964483895.1 uncultured Legionellaceae bacterium | reverse complement strand
CACACGACTTTTCTATTTTCAATAATAACGCTAAAATTCGTGGGGATGTAACAGCGCATGAGTGGGCTGAAAATGAAATCACAGAATCTGTTGAAACTTATGTAGTTAAAGATGCACACGGTAATGTGTTAAACGACGGAGACTCTGTTACTGTCATAAAAGATTTACCCGTTAAAGGCTCTTCATTGATTATCAAGGTTGGTACTAAGGTTAAAAATATTCGATTGGTTGAGGGTGATCATGACATTGACTGCAAAATTGATGGTATTGGCGCCATGAAATTAAAATCGCAGTTCGTAAAAAAAGTTTAAACCTAAAAAAAGCAGTGTAGTAGGCATTTGTAGTAGAGGTCAACTGCCTTTTTCGGTTCAATAATCACGTTGCCTAATAATTTGCTTAATCTGTACTTTTTAGGATTATACGACAATGTTTTGGTATCGACAGGAAGGTGATGTTTGGATTTTAAGACTTTATATTCAACCAGGCGCAAAGAAAAATGAAATAATAGGGCTTTTTCAAGATGAGCTTAAAATTAAGTTGGCCTCTCCACCTATTGAGGGGCGCGCTAATGTTGCCTTGGCTAAATTTTTATCAGAGTTATTTGAAGTTCCTAGATCTAGAGTTGCGTTGAAGTCTGGTGAAAAATCTCGGCATAAGATAATAGAAATCAGCAATAGTCGCATACACCCGGAAACTCTATTGGTAATTTAGAAGAAAATATTGGTTTTAAGCCTTGTTCTTTAGGAGAACATCAGCTAATCTTGTACATATATAAAGTTCAACTTTCAATATGTACGGATTATGTTTCAACGAGACTTGACAGATATTTTAAATATACAAGCAAAATTATTTCCAGTAATGACCATATTAGGTCCACGTCAGTCTGGAAAAAACACTTTGGTTAAAAATTTATATCCTAAAAAAAAATATTGGAATTTAGAAGAGCCGGATACGCGCGCACTATTTACTGAGGATCCGCGGCATTTTTTGACAGCACATCAACATGGTATCATTTTAGACGAAATTCAGCGCGCGCCAGAATTATTATCTTATATTCAATCTATTGTTGATAAGACCCAACAAGCGGAGCAATATATTTTAACAGGTAGTCATCAAATGGCTTTGGGTGAGGCTATCTCTCAATCACCAACATGAAGTGGATATTATTATCCAACATGGTCATGAACTTATCCCAATAGAAATTAAATCCACACACACATTTCATCCTTCTTTACTAAATAATTTAAAATTTTACCAAGAACTAGTCGGGCAGCGTTGTACAAAAGGATTCTTAATTTATGCGGGTGAGCAACAGCATAAAGTTGGGAATTTTCAGGTGATTAATTATAGGTATTGTTCTGAAATATGGGATAAGATTCGTGATTAAGTGCTCTATCAAATAAGGTGGCTTAGTAAGCCGTTTGCCATGCAAAATTTGCCTTATAGTGTAATTTATGATTACATAATAAAAAATCAATTAGTAATAGATGATAGGCTATTTCATGTCGATGTTTTGCAGTATATGTTTAAATAGGATTTAAAATGCATAGCAACCAGCAACCAGCAACCAGCAACCAGCAACCAGCAACCAGCAACTGATGTTATAAATGAAAAAATAGAGTCCAAGCACAAGCTCGTCTATAAAAAACCAAAAATATCACTTTTCCTAGATCCTAAAACGATTGCGGGCGGCACTCAATCAATCCCGGAAAGTAATAGTGGTATTTTGAGTTAACGGAGCTAACATGTGTCATAATGAATGGAAAATCCTTCTCAGTGTTATCATCGCTTGTTTGTATAGTGTTGATGCGTTGTCTCACCTTCAATCAATGCAAGACGTCATTCATGAACAACCTGTAACTCTTCAGAATACATTGACCACCCAGCCTGACGATATGAGTAATATCATGAGCTCCGGAGGAGCATTAACAATTACTGGTAGCGGTACAATCCATTTTTTACAAGCATTTTTTTATAGTAATACTAGTTGCACAACCCGTCTAGGGGCAGCGTCTGCTATTGATAATGTGTCAGGGATAGCTTTTAGTAGTGGTCAGACTGTTAATGTAAACTCAAGTTCGGTTTATCAGCTTGCTAATAATCAAGGAATTACTACTGGAAGTATTGCCTGTATGCAACTTTATGTCGATGGAGGCAATCAGTCTCCCAGTGGTGTATCTTGTCAGAATTTTACAGACGAAACTTGCATTGGGACTAGTTGTACTTCTAACCAAACTAAATCCGTAAGTTGGGTGTCCAGTCCGACAGCATGTGCGACACGCTATGCTTATATTACAAACAGCACAGGAAGCACTGTTTCAAAATGTACTGTGAATTCATCTACTGGTTCATTTTCTAGTTGTGCCTCAACCGGTAGTGGATTCAGCGGCCCCCGCGGCATCGCAGTGAATAATTATTACTCATATACTGTCGATATAACACCCTCTACTGTTTCTCAATGTACTGTGAGCACTTCCACTGGCTCATTTTCTAATTGCACTTCAACCGGTAGCGGGTTTGCTAGTCCTCGTGGTGCCATGCTTAATAGCGGTTATGCATATATTGCAAATGCCGGTGGCTTCACTGTGTCTAAATGTACTGTAAGTGCGTCAACGGGTGCCCTCTCTAGTTGCTCTTCAACGGGCAATGGGTTTAATGATCCATATGTAGTTGCATTTAATAATGGTTATGCTTATGTCGCCAATAATGGTAATAACTCTGTTTCCCAGTGCACTGTTAGTTCTTCTGATGGTTCATTTTCTGGTTGTGGTTCAACAGGTAGCGGCTTTAGTGCTCCTCGTGGCATTGCTATAAATAATGGTTATGCATATATTACAAATAGTACAGGCAGTACTGTTTCCAAATGCACTGTTAGTTCCTCTGATGGTTCATTTTCTAGTTGTGGTTCAACAGGTGGCGGCTTTAGTGCTCCTCGTGGTATTGTGATAAACAATGGTTATGCGTATATTGTAAATAATACTGGCAGTACTGTTTCCAAATGCACTGTTAGTGCTGCTGATGGGTCGTTGTCTAGTTGCGCTTCCACCGGCAGTGGATTTAGCTCTCCATTTTATGCGTATATTTTTTAATTCCTATTGAAACATATATCGTAATAAGTCCAGATGAAATAATCTATTATCCGTTAACAATTGATTTTTATCATGTAATCATAAATTTCTTTATAAGCTGTAATTAGGTTAAATCTTAGCTCAAATCTCTTTCGCCTGTTTCTATATCTATCCGATATGATTTTAAATCTTTTGAGTATGCCAATCACATTTTCATTTAATACCCTTTCTCTGGATAATATCTGGTTTTTACGTTTATCTTCTTTTGTTAAGGGATTTTTTTTTGGTTTTTTTCTTTGACTCGTATGAAAATATGTACGATACTCACGAATATATTCTAAGGTCATTGATTTCTAATACTTGTCAACAAAAGATAAGGTGAATTGGAAGGGCTCGCAATCAGGTTCGATTACCTTTCCCAAAGACTAACTACTAATCCACCACCACCAGATCCCGTAGGTTTTACCGCTTTTGCGCCTTTGTTTAGCAAATCTTGCATGTGGTTTTGCATGGTTTCAGTTATTAGACCCCATTTTTGAAAGCAGTTATTGGCTATTTCTATGGCTTTTATTAAATTATTAAAACTATCTTGATTGTTATTTTCTAATGCGGATTTTGCAAGTTCAACGCTTTCGTGCATTTTGGTGTCAATTGCTTCAGCGGCTTGTTGGTCTTTATTCCATAGCTCTTGTACTTTAGCGATGCATTTAGCAGTTGTGCTACTTTCGCCGCAGGAGGATAGTTGCCAATTTGGCTGCCAGGTTTCTTTTATGGCGTTATATTTTCCTTGTTGAAAATATACGCCTTTACCTGTTTCTACACCGGCGATATCTAAACCACTGCTTTGGCCGTGAAAGAAGTTTTCTAGAGTTTTGGCAAATGTGTATGTGTCATTAATAAGATTTCCATTCGTAAGCCATCTGGCGATAGCTACACAAAGTGCAGCTGATGAGCCCATGCCTAAACCTGTTTCTATTTTGTTATTAACTTCTATTGTGCCAGTAATATTTTGTTTGTTTATGTTCGCAAGTTCAAAGGCTTTATCTATAACTTCGCTTATGATTTTGCTAATTTTAGCATCATATTTATTGAGATAATTGGCAACAATATTTAAATTATAATTATCTTTTTTATATTGAAAATCTAAAGTTTTATCTAATAATGGAAATACTAAAGCCGGATGACCGCGTAATACCGCGTGTTCACCACTTAAAATCCATTTGCCATGGGTAGTTGTTGTAAAGTTAGATAACATTGAATTTACCCTGAAAAAATCTTTGTTTAATTATTTCTGCTATTTCTAATTGATCTGGACGATAAAGTAAATGAATATTTGGCCCGGCATCCATTGTAATAATTGGACCATCTTTTTCGAAGCGCCAAAATTCTTGTAATTTATTTAATATATCGTGGCTTGCTTGATTAAGATAGGTAAAAGATTCGCTACAAGTTAAAAATAAATTATGCATATC
>CAZADN010000166.1:0-4609 GCA_964483895.1 uncultured Legionellaceae bacterium | reverse complement strand
AGAAATGGAATCAAGTTTTCAGGCATAACATACTGATTGCCATCCTTACTTAATAAATTATTAGCTACTGCAGCTATAAGTAAACATTCTATAGCATTAGAGTTAGTTTGAGTTATTTTTGCAATTTCTTCAGCTGAGTGACTTTTCCCATCACTAAAAACATTGAAAATCCCTAATTCATCTCCAGTAAATAGAATTTGACTGAGCATAAAACCATACATGGCATTTTCTATTACTTGAGGAAGGTTATATTGTTTCTTATTCATTTCATCTGTCCTTAATAGAATTTAAACTTTTTACATTCCATGTAAGCTTTCCAAGCATTAATGGAAATGCGACTATAGAACTCACCTTACGCAGCGTCGTCTTTTTTGCACCTTCGAGAGAAAAATTAAATTGTGAATGCTCATTTACTGGAGTAAACTCCGCTTCCCAATTTAATTTTTCTCCCGAATCTGCTAAAAAATACTGTGCTGCGTAAGGTGAGTATAGAAGTAATTTTGGCTAAAGTTAGAGAAGATGATTTGATTGTTCTCAATCCGTTCTTTTAAAATTAGTATGCAAAAAATTCTCCCTATGTCTAGATTGAGGTTTTATCATAAAAGAAAATTAATAGCAATTATTTTATCAGTGTGAAAATAGCATACTCAACTGAATGCAATTACAGTATGTCTAATATTTTTTTAAGTGACATAAAAAAACCCATCAAACAACTTGGTTAGAAGCCATTTGATGGGTTTTTATTTAAAAGAGAAACCTAATTAAACTGCCTTATTTGGCAGCTGCAGCTTTCTTTTCTTTTTCTTTGGCAATCACAACTTCAGCTACGCTATTTGGGCAAGGAGAATAGTGAGAGAATTCCATTGAGAATTGACCACGACCAGAAGTAAGGGTACGCAAGGTGCTGATATATCCAAACATTTCTGATAGTGGTACATCTGCCTTAATGCGAACACCTGCAGCGCTTGGCTCTTGGCCTAATATCATACCGCGACGTCTGTTTAAGTCACCAATCACATTACCTACATCATCTTCTGTACTAAAAACGTCAACCTTCATAATTGGTTCAAGTAATTGTGGTGCAGCTTTTGGTATAGATTGGCGGAAAGCTGCTTTTGCAGCAATTTCAAACGCAATTGCTGATGAGTCTACTGGATGGTAAGCACCATCAGTTAAGTCAACAACAACATCTAAAACAGGGAATCCAGCTAAGGTTCCGGTGTTCATCATTGAACGGAAACCTTTTTCAATTGCAGGGAAGTATTCTTTTGGAACATTTCCACCAACAACAGAAGATATAAACTTAAATCCACTATTTGCTTCACCAGGAGATATGGTGTAATCAATTTTACCGTATTGACCAGCACCACCAGATTGTTTCTTATGAGTGTAGCTGTCTTGAACTGGCTTAGTTATAGTTTCACGATAAGCAACTTGTGGTTGACCTACTATTAATTCAACATCGTAAGTACGCTTTAGAATGTCTACTTTAATATCAAGATGTAATTCCCCCATTCCGCGAAGAATAGTTTCACCAGAATCTTCGTCAGTTTCAACTCTAAATGTTGGATCTTCAGCAACCATTTTACCTATGGCGATACTCATTTTTTCAGTAGAACCTTTATCTTTTGGAGATACGGCAATTGAAATAACTGGTTCAGGGAAAACCATTGCTTCAAGAGTACACTCATGATTAGGGTCACAAAGAGTATGGCCAGTTCGAACATTTTTCATGCCCACAATCGCTATAATATCACCGGCTTCGGCACTTTGAAGTTCATTACGTTCATTTGCTTGCATCTCAACCATACGACCGACACGTTCAGTTTTTCCGGTAAAGGAATTAAGGATAGTATCGCCTTTGTTTAATTTTCCTGAGTAAATACGCACGAATGTTAGGGCACCAAAACGGTCGTCCATGATTTTAAATGCAAGAGCTCTAAATGGCTCATCAGGAGAAACGATAGCAAATTGACCATTTGGCTCACCTTCAGCGTTAGTCAAAGGCTGTGGATTAACTTCGTGAGGCGCTGGTAAATAATCAACAACAGCATCCAATAATAATTGCATACCTTTGTTTTTAAATGCTGAGCCACAATAAGTTGGGAAAAACTTTAATTCAAGTGTTCCTTTACGGATGCAACGTTTAATGTCTTCTATTGAAGGTTCTTCGCCTTCTAAATAAGCCATCATTAAATCGTCGTCCATTTCCAGAGCTGTTTCAATCAATTGATGACGATACATTTCAACATCATCCTGCATATCAGCTGGTACATCAGTAACACTGTAATTTTCTGGCTGTCCAGTTTCATCCCAAACGTAAGCTTTACGAGTTAATAAATCTACAACTCCAACGAATGTGTCTTCAAAACCAATAGGCAACGTCATAATTAAAGGATTTGCACCTAATACTTTCTTAATTTGTTCGGTAACTTTTAGGAAATTTGCGCCGATACGATCGAGTTTATTTACGAAAATTAAACGAGATACTTTAGAGTTATTAGCATAGCGCCAGTTAGTTTCTGACTGAGGCTCAACACCACCAGAACCACAGAAAACCCCGATACCACCATCGAGTACTTTTAATGAACGATATACTTCTACAGTAAAATCAACGTGTCCTGGGGTATCAATAATATTAAATCGATGACCTTTCCAGAAGCAACTTACTGCCGCTGATTGAATAGTAATACCGCGTTCTGCTTCTTGTTCCATGAAATCGGTGGTTGATTCACCTTCGTGAACTTCTCCCATTTTATGGATTCTACCTGTGAGCTTAAGAATACGCTCGGTAGTTGTTGTTTTTCCTGCATCTACGTGTGCGAAGATACCAATGTTTCTATAAAGGTTTAAGTCAGTCATAGCGTTCTTATAATAAAGTTAAAGTAAATAAAAATAGTTGACTATTATAAGCTAATAAATCCTAATTTGCAGCAAAATTTATTAATTAAATTACAGAAATGTGTTGCATCATAATAGTATATTAAATTCTTGCAAAGTATAGCTGATTAGAGTAACGAGAAATTATAAGACAGTATTAATTGATTAGGTTATGGTATTTATGCCAAACTGAGTAATTAAATTCTAACTTAAGTTATTAGGTATAAATAATTTAGAGAGCTGCATATGAATACTTATCTTCCAAAAAAATTGTCGTCTTTTATTTGGTATTTTTTAAAGCCTCATAAGGTAGCGGTAGCGGTATTTGTATTTCTTGCACTTATTGCAGGAGTTTGGGGGCCTTTTAATAGTATTTTGATTAAAAATATTATTAATTTACTTCCAGAGGCGCATAATGGTGATGTTAAAATTTTAATGATACCTGTAAGCCTTGTAATATTGAACTTTATAGTATTTGATAATTTCACTTGGCGAACTATTACTTACATTCAGTGTAAATATGCACCAGTAATCGTTAATAATATTATTTCTAGATTAATGAATCAGGTTCTTGGTCAATCTCATCAATTTTTTCAGGATAATTTATCAGGAAAAATATCAAAACAAATTACAAATTTAGCCGATGGTATAGAAGTTATTTTGGCTAATGTTTCTCCTAATTTTTTAAGAGGTGCTTCATTGTTATTTACAGCTTTTATAGCTGCTTATATGGTAAATCCTATATTTTTTCTAATTTTGATTGTTTGGTTTGTGGTATTTAGTGTTATTAGTATTATGATGTCTAAAAGATTGGTATTTTTATCAGATACGCAAGCTCATGCGGAGTCTTTGGTTGTTGGGGAGTTGGTTGATGCTATTTCAAATCAGAGTAATGTTCGAATTTTCTCTAGAAAAAAATATGAAACTGCAAGGATGAATCCTTTTTTTGAAACTCAAAGACAAACCTATCGTAATACATATTTTTATTCGTTAATAATGCATTCTATTCAAGGCGGGTTAATAGCTATAATGATGGCTTTTTCTGCTTATTTTCTAGTTTATCTTTATGGTAAAAATTTAGTAACAGTCGGTGATTTTGCACTAATCTTCGGTCTTTCCATGGAAACTGGGCATATGATGTGGTATACCATGTCAGAGGTAGATGAATTTAATAAAGCAGTAGGTAAGTGTAAGCAAAGTATAATGTCTTTGATGCCAGCAAAAGAAATTGCTGATAAACCAAACGCAAAAGAACTTATTTGTAAGCGTGGGCAGATCTTATTTAATAATGTTAAATTTAAATATAAAGGTTCAGAGCCAATTTTTGAAGATAAATCTATAGAAATAAAACCAGGTGAGAAAGTTGGTTTGGTAGGTTATTCTGGTGGAGGTAAGTCTACTTTTGTAAACTTAATCTTACGTTTTTATGATGTGACTGATGGTGCTATTTTAATAGATGGACAGGATATTCGTGAAGTTACGCAAGACTCTTTGCGAAATAATATTGCAATTATTCCACAGGACCCTTCTTTATTTCATAGAACTCTCATGGATAATATTCGTTATGGACGGATTGATGCAAATGATAAAGAGGTGATTGATGCTTCTAAAAAAGCTCATGCACATGAATTTATATCTACTCTTCCTGGAAAATATTTATCATTAGTCGGTGAGCGTGGAATAAAGCTTTCCGGTGGTCAACGTCAACGTATTGCAATTGCACGTGCAT
>CAZADN010000165.1:0-4611 GCA_964483895.1 uncultured Legionellaceae bacterium | reverse complement strand
AGCTTCTTCCGCTTCTTTTTTCTTCCGCTCTAAAATTTCATTTTTCGCATTTTTTTCTAAAGATTTCATATACTCTGAAGCTGCAAAAGACGATTTCTTATCACTACTAGATTTTTTCTCCGTGGTTTCAGATGTTTCTGTAGGCACAGCAGAGGAAGCTGCAGGTGCATTAGACTCTGGTTGTTGACTACCTAAATCAGCACCTCGTTCTGTACTTGGCCCTTCTGAAGCGCTAGAATCGGCCTGAGCGCTTTGTTGTTCATTACTGTCACTACCCATAATTAATTATCCTAAAAATAATGATACTTTTGTATAATTATAACCCTCATTGTGTTAAAATGCGAGAAATCTCTGTTTGCAAAGATAAATGTAGCACAAAAATGAAGTTCTTAAATTTAAAAACCACGTTTATTACACTATTATTAACCAATAATGTATATGCTGACACCTCTCAGTATTTAGCTTCTATCGCTAATCAACCAGATAAACTTTATGCTTTTTTTAAAGAAATGCCTAAAGGCGGTGAGTTACACTATCATTTTACTGGTAGCTCATATCCAGAAGAGCTAATTGCAATAACTACGAACAGCAACCTTTATCTACAACCAAAGTCTTATACTGCGAGCGACCAATATTATCCAAAAAGCATTCAGTTTAAAAGTTTTTTCAAAAAAAACCAAAATCTTGAGCCACTAATTCGTGCTTGGTCTATGAAAAATTTAATAGCAAATTACAAAACCAGACACGACCATTTTTTTAGTGTATTTCCT
Source organism: uncultured Legionellaceae bacterium (assembly GCA_964483895.1). Classification (GTDB taxonomy): domain Bacteria; phylum Pseudomonadota; class Gammaproteobacteria; order Legionellales; family Legionellaceae; genus 2-12-FULL-35-11. The sequence goes on along the minus strand of CAZADN010000165.1, from coordinate 3,841 downwards.
AAAGTAACTCCGATTTATCATACTTACTATCAAGAATTATTAGCCAAAATGCTAACACGCGCGGCCATTCAAAATGAAATGTATATGGAAATAATTCTAAAGCCATTAGAAAACTCCGATGATTTTAGCTTACGCTTACAAAAATATTCTTCATTAGCTGCAAAAAAAGAGCTATTACTTAAAGATAAAGATTTTAATAAACGCGTAAATCAACTTATAAAAGATGGGGAACGGTATTTACATGATACTCATAAATATCTGCAATGCGAAACTCTTAAACCAACCCCAAAAGCTTGTAAAATAACCGTACGTTGGCAAACCTACGCCTTACGAGAAAACACAGAAAATGTATTTTTCGCGCAAGCATTAGCTGCTTTTTTAGCTGCAAATAAATCACCAAATATCGTCGGAGTTAATATTGTCCAACCCGAAAGTGGTAACATTGCTTTACGTGACTTTCAAAAACACATGCAGATTTATAATTTTCTTCATACTGAATATCCAAATGTAAATATTTCCATGCATGCTGGTGAACTAGATCCTAAAACTAATAAACCGCAAAATCTATTCCATCACATCAATGATTCAATATTCACAGCACACGCACAAAGAATAGGGCATGGTACGGATATACGTTATGAAAAAAATCGCAAAAAAATATTAAAACATATGGCAAATAAGAATATTCCAGTCGAAGTAAACCTAATTAGCAATCAATTAATTTTATCAATTTATGGTAAAAAACACCCCCTAAACTATTATCTAAAAAATCAAGTGCCCGTTGTACTTTCAACCGATGATGAAGGAATACTCCAAACAGATTTAACTACACAATATATTGATGCTGCAGTCACACATAAATTAGATTATCCGACTTTAAAATTAATTAATCGTAATGCATTAACTTATAGTTTTTTATCCGGGAAAAGTATTTGGAGTAATCCACAAGCTGGCGTTTTAGTAAAAGAATGCCGAGAATTAGCTAGTCAAATGTGCAAAAAATTTATTAAAAACAATGAAAAAGCTAATTTGCAATGGCAATTAGAAAAACGCTTAATGAAATTCGAAAAAAAATTTAAATGAAAATATAGTCTGTTGTCAACACACTCTAGTCAGGTTATTGGAAAATCTTGTAGCGAAACAGAATTTGCTGTACAACTCTGTGTACTATCAACGCAAGTTATAGCAATTGGGGCAGGATTAGTATTATTTGTCCATGTTACTACGTTACTAAGCGTACCAGATGGCGAGGTTAGAGTGCTAATGGATGCGGTGATGTATTGAGCTGGTGAACCTTGAATAATACCAAACTGCATGCACCACGTGCCGGCTCCATTACCAGGAGTCGTTGCTGCTGGTCCTCCATTAGCCGCAGCTTCATACAGATAATTCATTAGCATACTATATAAATAGCCTGCTCCTAAAGTTTGAGATGTTGAAGGAGTAAAAGTAGTAGATTCTAACCACATTACTCCATACAGATTGCCATGATTATTATAATAGGAAGTAGTACAATTGGCCTGAAAAAGTTGCTGAATAAATATACCTGTAATAGTGAATGTGTTGCTTCCAGACGTATTTTTAATAGTGATACTTGATGGAGAATCCGTCAGCCTATCTATATTAGGCTTAAGATCCTTGGCGTTCGCTAAACCGATTATCAGAGCACACATCATAAAGCAGATATTTTTCATAATTAGCTTATATTACTCCAATAAAATTTAAGGTTGTTGATGAGGAAAAGGTTGAGGCCCAGTGGCATCACTTGTACAAAGCCTAGTCGAATCATCGCATGTAATATTTGTAAAACTTATAGGAGCATCTGCCGGAAGTATAAACTGCACTAACTGATTAGCCGTCTCTAAAGTCCCAGTAGAAGAAGTCAAGTTTCCAGTTCCCACTTGTTGGTTAGTTATCCCAAGCCAAAGGCACCATGGGTTTGCGCCTGGTGTAAGATTTGAAGAAGTAGCGCCTTGAACTTTTGCTTGATACAGAAAAAGCGCCATCATATTGTATAAGTAATTTGCACCTATATATTTGATTTCGTTATTCGCCATCGTTACTTTAGGCGCCCACAAAGCTCCACAAGGATTTGCTTCGCTTTCAAGGAGAGTGCTAGACGTACAATCAGTTGGATTACTTGATAGCGTGTAGATATAAATAGCAGTAACTGTAACAGCACTTCCAATATTTTGGATTCTTATATTCGAAAGAGTGCTCGAAAGACGATCCTCTAAAGTCATAAATTCAGAACCCTTAGAGCTCAACCATGCCTGCTTACTTTCAGAATCATTATGCAATGTTGCTTCAGGTTCATTACCAACAAGAGCAAATACCTCTGTATTTAGAACCATGAATAACAAAAAAAGTGCCACCAACTTTTTCATAAAAACCCGTTAGCTTTAAAAGCATAATCATACTAGCATTAATTAAAAAATACTGCCTAAGACATTTTAACTAACTCTTCAACCAACTTATCAATCCCTTCAGCAACCACACTTATACTAGTTATAAGCATATTAGCAGGCGTTGTTACTAATTTATTTTTTGTATCCACAACTACTTCTGATGATAAACACTCAACATGCTCACACCCTGATTTAGCTATTTGTTTAGCCAACTCTTTATCATTGCCGATGGTAAATTTAGCATCTGAATATATTTTGGTTATCATCATTGGCGCTATACAAATAAAACCCATTGGTTTATGAAGTTTTTTAGCATCTTTAATTAGTTTTTCAACATCAGCATTAAAAGTAAAATCGGATTTTTTCTGCGCCCAGTCACAAAGAACTGTAACCGCGCCAAAACCACCTGGAAAAATAATAGCATCAAAATCAGCCGCATTAGCTTTCGAAAGCGGTTTAATTCTTCCACGCACCAAACGCGCTGATTCGAGTAAAACTTTACGACTTTCATTTTCTAAAGTCTTTTCAGTTACATGGTTAGTAATATTATGATTAATAATATCTGGCGCAAAGGCTTGCCAATTAACCCCGGCTTTATCCATAGCCAATAATGTTAAAATAGTCTCATGAGTCTCAGAGCCATCGTATTGCCCGCATCCAGATAAAATAATTGCAAAGTTTTTCATTTTAAATACTCATATATTTCGACCGCCATCCACAAATATTTCTTGTCCGGTAATAAAATCATTATCAATTAATGAAAAAACCATTTTAGCTATATTTAGCGGATTACCATGTTTTTTTAATAAAACTTTAGAAATGATAAACTGCTTTTTATCCTCACTCAAGTCATTCTCTCCCTCAGGCCACAAAATAGCGCCAGGAGCTACTGCATTCACTCTTACATCTGGAGCAAGCTCCAAGGCCATAACTTTAGTTTGCGCGCTTAATGCGGCTTTAGTTTGACAATAAATAGCGTAGTCTTTAATAGGTTTACGTACATTACTATCTGTAATATTTACGATAGAGCCTCGAGTTTCTTGTAAATACGGATAAGCAAAACGACTAAGCCAATAAGGCGCCATAACATTAATATTCCACATATCATCAAATTTATTGGAGTCTTTTAAAAATATAGAAGCATTATTCACAACAACATCCAAACGCGTGCCCCATTCGACACTATTTTGAATAAGCTTTGTAATAAAATCAGGTGAATCAAGAGGTGTATTTAAAACTGTAGCGCTATTAGCACGCAGTTTATTAAGAGAAGTATTTAAAGCATGCGCGGATTCTAAAGAATTATTACAATGGATAATAACTTTAAAGCCCTCTGCATGTAAGTAAGTCGCAATGGCAGCACCAATTCTTCTTGCACTGCCAGTTATTAATGCGACTTTTTGCATGTTTACTAAAACTCTGTTGGTTTAAAT
>CAZADN010000164.1:0-4661 GCA_964483895.1 uncultured Legionellaceae bacterium | reverse complement strand
AATCATTTTAAAATTGGAACCTGTAACTACCGCAGGTTCAGCAACTTCTCCGCCTGTTTGCCAACCATTTTTTACAAAGTAATTTGCAATACTATAAACAACATCTTTATCTTTATTCATAAGGTCAGCGCCATTACCACTTTTTCCATCCGCAGCAACCGCATAATAACGATAGCTACTTGGCATAAATTGCGGCATACCAATTGCTCCTGCGTATGAACCATAATACTTCGTTGGTGACACATGCTGCTCTTTACATAAAATCAAATACTCACGTAACTCTTTTGTAAAAAATTCGGAACGTTTTGGATAGTTAAATGCAATAGTTGTTAATGAATCTATAACTCTATAGTCACCTTGTCTTTTACCATACAATGTTTCTACACCCAAAATAGCCATAATAATATCCGCTGGAACGCCATATTTTTGTTCAGCGTCTTGCAAAACACTTTTATTACGATTCCAAAACTCCATAGCAGAATCAAGACGATTTTGCGTTAGGAAAAGTTGCTTGTAAGTATCCCAGGATTTTTTCTCATAAGGCTTGTCTAAAAGTTCTAAAATCTTAGGTTGAAACTGCGCATCTTTAAATAGTGCCACTAACTCTTGTCTTTTAAAATTATGATTACTAACCATATCATTAATAAATGCCTGAGCAGCTTTATTTTTTAATAATGCATCATCCGCAAAGGAAACCAAAGAACTACTCGCTAAGAGAATAGAAACTAAAAGCCTCTTACTAAACATAACTATCCCTACTTTCAACTAATAAATTTATTTAATTTTCTAAGGGTACGCTAGTTAACCTAAAAAATCCACCCTAAGAATTACAATTTATGCACAAAAAGCAATTTTCAAATTGACGATTTGCCGGCATTTGACTATAGTTTGTCAATAAGAAAATTATCATAAATAAACAGGAATCATAATGGTCAAAAAGTCTGCTTCTTTATCTATAGATGGTCAACAAGTCACCGAATTACCAATTTATCACCCAACGTTGGGCAATGACGTTATTGATATAGCATCTCTTGGTAAAAACGGTCTTTTTACCTACGACCCAGGTTTTGTATCAACAGCGTCTTGTGAATCTAAAATCACCTTCATTGATGGAGATAAAGGCATATTGCTCTATCGAGGTTACCCAATAGAGCAACTCGCTGAGAAAAAATCATTTTTAGATGTATCATATTTACTGCTAAACGGTGAATTACCTACAGAAGACGAACAAGCGACTTTAAAAAACCAAATTAATAATCACAGTATGGTCCATCAACAAATGTACAATTTTTTGAATGGATTTAGACGTGATGCACATCCTATGGCGATTATGGTAGGTATTGTTGGCGCATTATCAGCTTTTTATCACGAAAACATTGATTTAAATAACCAAAATCATTGTTATACAGCAGCTTTACGTTTAATTGCAAAAATGCCAACACTTGCAGCTATGAGTTACAAATACTCGATGGGAATGCCATATATGTATCCACGTAACAAAATGTCATATGCTGAGAATTTCTTAAATATGATGTTTGCTGCTCCAACCGAGGACTATGTTCCTAATCAGACGTTAGTAGATGCAATTGACACCATCTTTACTTTACATGCTGATCATGAACAAAACGCTTCAACTTCGGTGGTGCGTTTAGCAGGTTCTACAGGTGCCAATCCTTTCGCGTGTATATCAGCAGGAATAGGCGCATTATGGGGTCCTGCCCATGGCGGTGCAAATGAAGCTTGCCTAAATATGCTTAAAGAAATTGGCCATATTAAAAATATTAATACTTACTTAAAACGTGCAAAAGACAAGGACGATCCTTTCAGATTAATGGGCTTTGGACATAGAGTGTACAAAAACTATGACCCGCGTGCTAAAGTTATGCGTGAAACTTGTCATAAAGTCTTAAATGCTGTTGGTGCTAAAAATGATCCATTATTTGAGCTTGCGATGGAATTAGAAAGAATAGCTCTTGAAGATAGTTACTTTATTGAGAAAAAACTTTACCCTAATGTTGATTTTTACTCTGGCTTAACTTTAAGTGCGATTGGAATTCCAGCAAATATGTTCACAGTAATTTTTGCTTTAGCAAGAACTGTGGGCTGGATGTCGCACTGGATAGAAATGAAATCTGGACCTTTAAAAATTGGCAGACCAAGACAATTATATACTGGGGAAACTCAACGGGATGTTGTTTAAAACTCTATTATGCTAAACGAACTAAATGCAAGCTTATTGCTAATAGTTACACAAACTAAAAATAACGCCCCATATTTAATTGATATTATTGGAGTTGTATGGGGTGTTTTCTTTATAAACTTATTACTCGGCAAACGTCTTTTATTTTTAGGAATTATTCCTAGAAATGTTTTGGGAATCCCTGGAATAGTCTTCGCACCATTCTTACACGCTGATTTTAATCATTTATTTTTTAATACAATACCTTTAGTTGTGTTGAGCAACTTTTTATTAGTTGATGGTATCAACCATTTTCTAACAATTACTACTTATATCACACTAATTAGTGGAATATTAACCTGGGCTTTTGCCAAATCTGGCATCCATGTTGGCGCAAGCAGTGTAATAACCGGATATTGGGCATTATTAATCAGCAATATATATCAGCAAGGAAGTGTAACCGCAATTATTTTAGGCTTCATCTGTATCTACTATTTCGCAGGTATTTTTTATTCATTATTCCCAGGGCAAAAAGGCGTGTCCTGGGAGGGACATGTATTTGGATTAGTTGCTGGAGTAGTTACTAGTTATATTTTATTACCCTAAATATTTAATAAATTTGAGCAATGTTAAAAGTAAATGTATAATTCTCATGATTTAATTTACCAATACTTGTAATGTTAACAATCCCAACTAGTAAAAATAAAATTTCGCGTTTTGGACAGCTCTATGGTGCAAGCTTGCCTTTGGCATTATCAAACTATTGCGCACAAGAATCAAATATTAAATTACTAGTTACAACCAATAACCAAGCTGCAAATCAATTAGCAGTAGAATTAAGTTTTTTTGCTGATTCAATTCAAGATTATCCAGAAATAGTAATATTTCCGGATTGGGAAACTTTGCCATATGATAATTTTTCTCCGCATCAAGATATTATTTCTGAACGCTTAAAAATACTAAATAATATCCAAACAGCCGATAACTTAATTGTGATAGCTGCAGCAAGCACAATAATGCATCGATTATGCCCAAAGAACTTTATTAATCACAATAGTTTAGTGCTTAAATGCGGCGCATCTTTAAATATAAACAACTTTCGTGCAACATTAGAAAACTCAGGCTATTATGCGGTTAATACCGTTTTAGAACATGGGGAATACGCAGTACGTGGCGCGATTTTAGATGTCTTCCCAATGGGTTCAAAATTGCCTATTCGAATTGAGTTATTCGGGGATGAAATTGATACTTTACGCACTTTCGATTCTGATACACAAAAAACCATTGAAAAAGTCTCAGAAATCTGCATTTTACCTGCTCGCGAGCTGCCTTTAAATCATGAAAGCATAACTCTATTTAGAAATAATTTTCGTAGCCAGTTTAATATAAACCCTAGTATTTGTAGTATTTATGAAACAATAAGTTCAGGCAAATTTGCAAGTGGGATAGAATATTATCTGCCATTATTTTTTGAAGCAACAGCTTCTATTTTTGACTATTTACCTGCTAACACCAACATATGCCTAATAGAAGACATTAATGCAGCAGCAGAACAATTTAACAGCGAAATTGCTGCAAGATATGAACAATTACAGCATAATATCACAAGACCTATTTTACCACCTAAGCAATGTTTCCTATCTCCAACAGAATTATTCACCAATGCTAATCAATATAAACAAATTCGGTTACAACATAAACCTCTAACTAGTGGACAGAATTTTAATATAAATCCACCACAAGCATTACCTGTTGCGCGTAAAAGTAACTCCCCTTTTGAAAAACTTGCCGAATATATCAACACTCACAACATGCGTTATTTAATTGTCGCAGAAAGCGCTGGGCGTCAAGAAATGCTGCTTGAGCTTTTAAAACAAAGTTCTATTTATCCCCAAAAAATTAGCTTATGGCAAGATTTCATTAAAAATGACGCACCACTATGTATAACTATTGGCCCCTTAAATTATGGGGCAGAAATAATTTCCGAGAATATTAGCATTATTGTTGAATCACAATTTTTCGGCGAGCAAACAGTCACACCAAGAAAAGCCAGTAAATCAAAAATAATCGACCCAGATGTAATGGTCAGAGATTTGGTAGAATTACAAATTGGCGCGCCAGTTGTGCATCTTGAATATGGAGTTGGAAGATATCAAGGCTTACAAACTTTCGGGGACACTCGCACTGAGTTTTTAACTATTGCTTATGCTTCTGAAGATAAAATTTATGTCCCTGTGACATCTTTACATTTAATTAGCCGTTACACAGGTAGTGATAGCGAACATGCCCCATTACACAGCTTACGCAGCGAACAATGGCAAAAAGAAAAAAATAAAGCCATAGAAAAAATACACGATGTCGCCATCGAACTACTCGAAATTTATGCTAAACGTGAGGCTAAAAAAGGTTATAAATATAAAGTTACCTCAAGTGAATATCAAACATATGCAAGCGGATTTTTATTTACAGAAACGGAAGATCA
>CAZADN010000163.1:0-4664 GCA_964483895.1 uncultured Legionellaceae bacterium | reverse complement strand
CTTGCTATGTGCCTACAGGCAAATTTACACGGTTATGTACATACCTTTTCAGTATATGAAAACGGTTATATTTGTTTCCCATCCCTGTGACCTGTAGTTGTTTGCACAGAAAATATTTTTATTTTTTCCATGCTTGTTTTATTTTTTGGGAGATGTCATTTTGTAAATAGGCATCTTGACCAATAATAATATAAAAAGGCAAAACTTTTGTATTTATTCTCGCATCTAGTTCTTTATATTTAACCAGCATACTTGGAATTCTCAATATGATCTAGTATTTGCGCCACTGCATCCTTGTACATTTCTTGGCGTAATAAATCACCTTCATAATCCGAGCCTAAAATTCTGTTACTGTTTATAGTAAATTGTCTGGTTACAACTGCACTACTTGATGGGATAACATCTTTACCAGTTTTAGCATGTTCAACTTTATATTTTATAGCGTATGTCATTTGGTATTGACGTGGAGTGGTACTCGAGCTTACAGCTGTAATGTTTTCAGTATTTTTATCTGTTTCTAAAACTAGCCAATAATCAGCCTCTTTTGGGTTTTTACAAATATGTAGTTTGTAAGCTTTAAGCTGCTCTATAATCATTGGTCTTATTTCATGTTGTACGCCTTGATTTACAACCGCAACGTTATTAAACCATTTTGGAATGTCTCCATAATTTTGGAGGTGTAAACCGCAACCTGCAAGAAATAAAAAGCCCGCTGCAAAAGCAGTTTTAAGAATGTTTTTTATATATTTCATAATTAGCGTACAACCAAATTGATTAAATTACGATGTGCAACAACAATCGATTTTACTATTTCTTTGCCTTGAATAAAATTCGTAACATGAACTTTTGCTTGAGAAATCAGCTCATCATCGGTCAAATTTGGAGCAGATGTAAATTCAGCCCTTAATTTTCCATTAACTTGGATAACAAAATTAACTTCTTCAGTTTTAAGAGCTATTTTGTCAACTTTAGGCCAAGAAGCATCAATAATTACTTTATTAAAACCAAGATTTAGCCATAGCACATGGCAGATATGTGGTGTTATCGGCGCAAGGCATCTGAGTAAAAAGCTAATGCTTGAGTGGAGGAAATATTTGTCATCTTCTGTTTGTATTGAATATGAGGATATTTCATTAAATAATTTCATACATCCAGAAACAACCGTGTTAAATTGATGACGGTTATAGTCATTGGATATTTGTAAAAGAATTTGATGAACATTGTGTCTGGCTTTTTTAAGATTTGCATCACAATTTTGCCAGTCGATAGAATCACTAGTGTCTGTTAACGCTTCGTTAATTTCAATAATAGTTTCTTTATTTTGTTCTGCGAAATTCCAAAGACGATTTAAGAAACGATATGAACCTTCAACACCGGCATCTGACCATTCTAGACTTTGCTCTGGTGGGGCAGCAAACATAATAAATAGACGTGCAGTATCAGCTCCGTATTTGTCAATTAATGTATTTGGGTCAACAATGTTACCAACAGATTTGGACATTTTTATCCCATCTTTTAAAACCATACCTTGGCTAATTAAAGATTTAAATGGTTCATCAGAGTTTACTAATCCTTCATCGCGCATGAGTTTATGAAAGAATCTTGCATATAATAAGTGCATCACTGCATGCTCAATACCGCCGATATATTGATCAACTGGAGTCCAATATTTAGCGCGATCATCAAGCATCGCATTTTCTTGGCCTTTACATGCAAAACGCGCATAATACCAAGATGATTCTACGAACGTATCGAAAGTATCAGACTCACGAATAGCATCTTTATTGCATCTTGGGCAAGTTGTATGTACGAATTCAGGGCAATTTTGTAATGGTGATCCACTTTTGGTTAAATCAACATTTTCAGGTAAAACAACTGGTAATTGTTCTTCAGGAACAGGGACTATTCCGCAATCTTCACAAGTTATCATAGGGATAGGCGCACCCCAGTAACGTTGTCTAGATACTCCCCAATCACGTAGTCTGTAATTTACTTTTGGTTGGCCTAAGTTATTTTCTTGTAAAAACTCACTAATTTTTTCTTTAGCAGTTTCTGAACATAAGTTATTAAAATTATCAGAATTTATTAAAGTTCCTTCAGCAGTATATGCACATTTATTAAAATCATGCTCACCATTTGCAGGTTTAATCACTTGCTTAATTGGTAAAGAATATTTTTTAGCGAATTCCCAATCTCTTTGATCATGCGCTGGCACAGACATGACAGCTCCGGAACCGTATTGCATTAACACAAAATTAGCCACCCAAACTGGGATTTTTTGGTAAGTTACTGGGTGAATTGCAAAGAATTTGGTTGCAACACCAGCTTTTTCCATAGTAGCAATTTCTGCTTCTACCATGCGTACAGTTTTGCAGGAATTAATAAAATCTGCAACATTAGGGTCATCTTCTGCTGCTTGTTTGGCAAGTGGGTGATCTGGTGCGACTGCTAAGTATGTAGCCCCCATAAGTGTATCAGGTCTTGTAGTATATATTTTTAATGGTTTTGGAAAGTTTTCAACTTTAAAGCAAATATCGCATCCAGTAGATTTACCTATCCAGTTACGTTGCATTTGTTTTACTTGGTGTGGCCAAGCCTCTAACTCATCTAATCCTTGAAGTAACTCTTCAGCATAAGCGGTAATTTTAATAAACCATTGCGATATTTCTTTGCGTTCAACTAAAGCACCAGAACGCCAACCGCGACCATCAATAACTTGTTCATTAGCTAATACTGTTTGATCAACAGGGTCCCAATTAACTACAGCATTTTTCTTATAAGCAAGGCCACGTTCAAATAGTTTAATAAAAAACCATTGCTCCCAGCGGTAATAGTTTGGATCGCAAGTGGTAATTTCACGTCGCCAATCGTAAGCATTACCTAATCTTAATAATTGATCGCGCATCGCCTCTATATTTTGTTCAGTCCAAACAGCAGGAGCACTGCCATTTTTAATAGCAGCATTTTCCGCAGGTAGGCCAAAAGCATCCCAACCGATAGGATGAAGAACATTTTTGCCTAAAGCACGTTGATATCTAGCTACCACATCGCTAAGTGTATAATTTCGCACATGTCCCATATGTAAAGAGCCGCTCGGATACGGAAACATAGCTAAACAATAAAATTTTTCTTTGCTTAAATCTTCACTAGCATTAAACGATTGTTTCTTCTGCCAGTATTGCTGCGCTTGGGTTTCAACTTCTTTTGGTATATAGCTGGTGTTCATAAATTAGTTTATTATTGTAATGTAGACCTATAAGAATAACTTTTCTTCTTGAATAAAGCAATAATGATTATCACTATTCACAAATATAAATATGGGTCATCTCCATAAGTAGTCCACATGGTTTCAATATTGGAGGGCTTTATATTACCATATAAATCCATAGAGCTAAAAGCTGGTAATGAACTTATAATTTTACCCTTATCATCGATAATTGACGATAAGCCGTTATTGTTGGCAACTATCTGGTATCTACTAGTCATAATTGATATGGTTTGAGATATTTGTAACAATTGATATATAGCTAATGAATGACCAAACCAGCCAGTGTCTATAACTGAAACTATCCATTGTGATTTTGGGAGTTGAGCGCGTAATATTTGTGGATAGGCCACTTCAAAGCAAATTAAAGTAGCAAATGGGAGATGATTATACTTAAGAAGTGGTTGAGTGTTGGACCCTTTAATAAGTAACGGATCTTGAATTCCAATTAATTTGGTAATTTTACTAAAAGGTTTGGGGATATATTCACCAAATGGAACCAAATGTTGTTTTATATAAGATTTTTTGCCATTTCCAAAGATTGTTAAAGTATTGTAGTATGAATATTCTTCTTGACTTGCTTCCATTGGAATACCAATAAGCATTTGGGTTGCATACTTTTCATTTATTTTTTTTATTTCGTTTATAAAATCACGCGCGTAAACTTGTGTGACAGGAATAGCTGATTCTGGTAAAACAATGAGTTTTGCGTGGTTTTTTAAATTATTTATTCCGCGTCTATACCTATTTATTATTTGGTCATAAACATTACTATCCCATTTATCACGCATTGATAGATTTGCTTGAATTACACCTACTTGTATTTTATCGTTGTGATTATTGAGATATTTTATGTTTTTTAAACTAGTTGGAGCGAGAATAATTATTAAAAAAGCTAATAAATAGGGTATATTTTGCCAATTCTTAGTTTTTTGGGGAGATTTTTGCATGGCAAAGTATAAAAAACTTGAGGCTAGACAAGTTAAAAAGCTTACACCATATATCCCAATATAAGGTAATAAGTATTGCAATGGCGAATCAACTTGTCCAAACCCAACTAGTAACCATGGAAAACCACTGGCAAAGTTCGCACGAAAAAGTTCACATAAACTCCAACTAGTACTAAAGATTAACGTTGAAAGTATTTTTGATGGTGGTTGAGATGTTAGAAATTTAAACAATGCTGCTTGAATGATATAAAAAGTAGATAAGTAAAATATAAAACAAACAGTAATTATAATGGATAAAAAAATATTCAAGTGGCCATAAGAATTAATACATATATAAACCCAAGAGACGCCTAATCCCATAAAACTTAGTCCAAAAACTAATCCACTAATAATTGTTTGCTTATAGGATTTATTTTGTAGCTCAGAAAAATAAATAGCTAAACCGATAA
>CAZADN010000162.1:0-4667 GCA_964483895.1 uncultured Legionellaceae bacterium | reverse complement strand
AGCAGGACAAACTTCTCCGTGCTCTTCGAAGTATTGGACAGCGTCAATTGTACGTAAAAGCTCATCAATATTACGCCCTATTGGTAAATCATTAACTACCTGACTACGAACAACGCCTTTTTTATCAATGATAAATGCGCCACGAAACGCAACACCTGCTTCAGGATGTTCAACTCCATAACTTTTACAAATAAAATGATTAACATCAGCAGCTAATGTATAACGAACTTGGCCAAGACCACCTTTATTAATTGGTGTATTTCTATAAGCATTATGTGTAAACTGCGAATCAATAGAAACAGCAACAACTTCTACACCACGTGCTTTAAACTCATCCATACGGTGATCTAATGCTATTAGCTCAGATGGGCAAACAAAAGTGAAATCTAAAGGATAGAAAAAAACTAGAGCATATTTACCTTTAATATTTTCATGTAAATTAAACTTGTTAATTATTTCTCCACTACCAGTAACTGCAGCCACCGTAAAATCAGGCGCCTCACGACCTACTAACACACTCATAACTACCTCCAGTCAACATTTAAACTTTAACAGCACCTTTTAACAACTCTTCAAGCTCACCTTCTGCATACATTTCCGCAATAATATCTGAACCACCAATTAACTCACCATTAACATATAATTGTGGAAAAGTTGGCCACTCAGCATATTGTGGTAACGTTTGGCGAATGTCAGGATTGGCTAGAACATCAACCGTTGCAAAATCTACTCCACACGCTTCGATACACTGTACAGCACGTGCAGAAAAACCACATTGTGGCATCTTAGGACTACCTTTCATGTACAACAAAATAGTATTTTCAGCAATTTGCTTCTTTATTTTATCAATAGTTGCATTTTCCATATTTATTAAAACCAATAAATTATTTAAATAGTCGCTAATTATCTCTAAATTATACTTTATAGTAAATAAAAAAATATGCTATTCTTGCGAACTAATAATTACAAATTAAGGAGAAGCAAATGGCATTTACATTACCACCTTTACCATATGCTATGAATGCTTTAGCACCACATATATCAGCTGAAACTTTAGAATATCATTACGGAAAACATCATAGTACGTATGTGACGAATCTAAATAAACTTACCGAAGGAACCGAATTCGCTAACATGTCTCTTGAAGATGTGATAAAAAAATCTAGTGGCGGTATTTTTAATAATGCAGCGCAAGTATGGAACCATACTTTTTATTGGGAATGTTTATCACCAAATGGTGGCGGTGAGCCAAATGGTACGTTACTTGACGCTATCAATGATGCTTTTGGAAGTTTTAATGAGTTTAAACAAAAATTCACTCAAACAGCTATTACAACATTTGGTTCTGGCTGGGCTTGGCTTGTCCAAAATAAACAAGGTGATTTACAATTAGTTAGCACAAGCAACGCAGGCACACCTATGACTGAAGGAATGACAGCGCTACTTACTTGTGACGTTTGGGAACATGCTTATTATATTGATTATCGCAATGCGAGACCAACTTATTTAGAGGCTTTCTGGAATCTAGTAAACTGGAAATTTGTTAATCAAAATTTTAAAGGTTGATTCTTTAACCAAAAAACCAAGTCGCGCAACCGAGCCGCGACCGTTAGGGAGCGGAGCTTTTGCTGTAGCGGAGCTTTTGCTGTAGCGGAGCTTTTGCTGTGTATCAAAAATTTCCGCTCCCTAATGGTCGCGGCTCGGTTTCTTAATTATGACGTTAATAATTTAAAATCATTCGCGATTTTATCTGCTGCATGTGGGCCTGTGAAAAATGCTTGTAATCTTCCTTGAGGGTTCAATAGCATAATTGCTCCAGTATGCTCTATATCATATTGAGTTTTATTAGCAGAATTTTCTATCATAACCTTAGTATAAGCGACACCTAACTCATTAGTAAGTCTACTTATTGCCTCATGAGAACCGCTTGCCCCATAAAAATGTCTATCAAACGCATGCACGTATTGTGCCAATTTTTCTAAACTATCTCTATCTGGATCTAGTGTTACCATAACAACACGCGGCAAGATCTGGCTATTTTGACTTTCTAAAAGACGATACATTTTCCCAAGCTCCGCCATAGTTGTTGGGCAAACGTAACCACAACTTGTAAACCCAAAGAACATCATAGTCCAATTACCGACTAAACTTGCATTATCAAAGTTAATCCCATCAATTCCTTCTAACTTAAAAGGTTTAAGCGTACGTGATTTATCCAGTAAAGTCCCATTAAATAATTCTTTATTAAATTTAAATTGATTCTCATGCACAACTTTAAAACTATAAAGACCTGCAAACATTGCAACTAAAAATAATAACCATAATACTGTTCGCTTAATCGAAGTTTCTTTCGCTTGCATGTTAATCTCACAAATAATGATCTATTAATAAAAATATAAACAACAACAATAAATAGATAATTGAAAATCTAAAAGTACGCATTGCTATAACTGCTTCTTTAGTTTTATATAATCTAATAGACCAATATAAAAATCTTATACCAAGCAAAGTTGAGCTAACTAAATAAAAAATCCCACTCATCCCAACAACATAAGGCAAAGCGCAGACAACTAATAACAAAAGTGTATATAAAAGAATGTAAAACTTAGTGTAGCCAATCCCATGTGTCACTGGCAGCATAGGGATTTCGGCATCCTTATAATCATTGTAACGATAAATTGCTAAAGCCCAAAAATGCGGAGGAGTCCAAATAAAAATGATTAACACTAAAAGCAACGCATTAGGATCTAAGTGATTTGTAACCGCAGTCCAGCCTAACAATGGAGGAGCGGCACCAGCTAATCCGCCTATTACAATATTTTGTGGAGTAGTTCTTTTTAAATAACCTGTATAAATTCCCGCATATCCAATCAAAGTTAAAAATGATAAAACTGCAGTTAAACTATTAACCCAATAAGTTAAAATAAAAAGTCCAAGACTGCCTATAGTAACTGCAAAAATTAATGCTTGTTTTTGAGAAATTCTCCCGCGTGCAACTGGTCTTTTTTGAGTGCGCGCCATAATTTTATCAATGCGTTTATCAACTAAATGATTAATAGCTGCAGCACTCCCAGCACATAAAGCGATCCCCAATAAGCTTGGTAACAAAACTCCTAACGCTACCGCATGCGATGTTGACAAATACATGCCAACCAAAACTGTCAATAACATCAAGGCAACTACTCGTGGTTTACATAACTCTAAATAATCTCGCCACAAACTTTTATTGAGCATTTACTCCTCCAGTAGAGACTAAATAACGCATCCCAACAAGCATCGCCAGCAATATTGCCGCAAACCCATTATGTAAAACGGCGGTCCACAATGGCAATAGAAAAATAACATTGATAATGCCTAAACAAAACTGCATCATCACAATCAACATTGTAAAAATTGCAACCCTACGTAAAAATTTATGTTTTTCAGAAACAAATATCCAAAGACAAATAGATAGAATATAACTAAATGTTATAACTGCTCCGATACGATGCACAAATTGCAAAGTGACTCGGCTAGCATTATCTAATACTCCTCCTTGATAATTTGCACCAATGCCTGGGAACAAATTAAAAGCATGAGAAAAATCTAAATCTGGCAACCAGCTACCATTACAAGTTGGAAACCCAATACAGGCAATTCCAGCATAATTAGCACTAACTAACCCACCTAATGCTATTTGCATAATCACAACAATTAAGCCGATATTTACCCATTTTTTGTATTTTGGTAAATTAAAACGCCGAACATTTGCAAATTGCCAGCAAAAAAGACTAGTGCAGGAAAATATTAAAATTCCTCCAATTAAATGACTCATAACTACAATTGGTAAGAGTTTAAAAGTCACTGTCCACATTCCAAGCAAGGCTTGAAAAACTATCAATGCCAATAATGCTATTGGAATAAATTTGGGAAAATTAATTTTAGAACGTAACGCTTTAAAAATAATAAACATAAGCAATAAAACTAAAGTCCCCGCAGCATAACGGTGTGCCATTTCAGTCCAGGCTTTAGTTGATTCAATAGGGATTTGTGGATAAACTTTTTGCGCTTCTTCTAACGCATTTAGCTCACCAGGTAATACTAACTTACCATAACAACCAGGCCAATCAGGACAGCCTAAACCAGCATCGGTTAATCTTGTATATGCACCAAGCATCACAACAAATAGTGCGAGAAACATAGCTATAAAAGCAACTACTCTTAATGTTTTCATTTAATTACCAATTTCTTTAAGTCTTGAAAAATGTCTTCAGACATGCTCGAAGCATCAAAAGCTAAGACTACATATCCACTAGGATTAATAATAAAATAAGCATCATCTTGAAATACCTTATGATAATCTTGGTTATCAGCCGTAAATTTTAACACAGATACATTAATATCTTGGAGTATTTTTTTTTGTTCTAATGTTAAATCCTCCGCCAAACTTGATAAAAATAAATATCCATCAACATCATACAAATGCCTACCAAGCGCGAGTCTAATACGGGCTAATTTATCAATATTGCCCATACACTCTATGCTACAATTACCTTTTGCATAATAGGCTAAATGCCACTTTCTACCTAAGGGTAGCTCTTTAAGTAAAACTGGAGGTTTAATAAATTTGCCATGATTTGTAGCATTATTTCCAAAAGATGCTAACGGTGATCATATATCTTTAACAT
>CAZADN010000161.1:0-4692 GCA_964483895.1 uncultured Legionellaceae bacterium | reverse complement strand
CTGCTCAAGGAGATTTAACGTTTGATGCTGGTTGGATGTGGATCAACTACTTCAACGCTGTTCGTAATCAAGGTCAAAGCTTATTAAGCACTCCTGATTCAGGTGACTTTGGACTACAAGGCGTTTACTTTGGTCTAAAATGGTTAGGTAACGTTGCTTAATTTTTATTAAGTAAGTTAATAAAAAAACCCGCTTCGGCGGGTTTTTTTATTGGGAAATTAATTAAATTAATCAGGTTTTTTTATCGTGTATAGAGAACAAGGTTGGGCTGTAATACTAAGTTAATAAATTAGGAATGAGGGTAGTTAAGTTAAATAGGGAATGTGATATAATCTTTTAATTCGCATACTTTGATAGGACTGCATAATGAGCATCGAGAAAACCACATACGATTCGACAAATATAAAAGTATTAAAAGGACTAGATGCAGTTAGGAAAAGACCGGGGATGTATATCGGTGACACTGATGACGGTACTGGATTGCATCATATGGTTTTTGAGGTGGTTGATAACTCAATCGATGAAGCATTAGCGGGGTATTGTACTGAAATTTCGGTAACTATACATGTTGATGAGTCAATTACAGTAGTCGATAATGGTCGTGGTATTCCTGTTGACATACATAAGGAAGAAGGTCGTTCAGCTGCTGAAGTTATTATGACCATTTTGCATGCCGGTGGTAAGTTTGATGATAATTCTTATAAAGTATCTGGAGGCTTGCATGGAGTTGGGGTATCTGTTGTAAATGCTTTATCAGAACAATTGCATTTAAAAATAAGACGTAATAATAAAGTTTATGAGCAACATTATGTGCATGGTGAGCCCCAGGCTCCATTAGATGTCACAGGAGAAGCTGATAGCACAGGGACTTCTGTCTGGTTTAAACCAAGTGCTAGCACATTTAATAATATTGAATTTCATTACGATATTTTGGCTAAACGTTTACGAGAGCTGTCTTTCTTAAATTCTGGTATTTGTATTAAGTTAAAAGATGATCGCGACGAAACTAAGCATGATACTTTCTTATATAATGGAGGCATTAGCGCATTTGTTGAACATTTAAATAGAAACAAAACTCCAATTACTCCTGTGATTTTCTCAATGCAAACTGAGAAAGATGGAATTGGCGTAGATTTATCTATGCAGTGGAATGATACTTACCAAGAAAATTTATACTGTTTTACTAATAATATCCCTCAAAAAGATGGTGGAACACATTTAGCGGGTTTGCGCTCAGCTTTAACAAGAACTTTAAATAATTATATAGAAAATGAAGGATATGCTAAAAAGGCTAAAATAGTGACAACCGGCGATGATGCACGTGAAGGGTTGACAGCTGTACTATCAGTTAAAGTACACGATCCGAAGTTTTCTTCACAAACTAAAGATAAACTAGTTTCATCAGAAGTAAAGTCAGCAGTCGAGTCAGCAGTTGCTGAAAAGTTTAATGATTTTCTATTAGAAAACCCGCAAATTGCTAAAATAATTGTTGGTAAAATGATTGATGCAGCTCGAGCTCGTGAGGCAGCGCGGCGTGCGCGTGATATGACTAGGCGTAAAGGCGCTTTAGATATCGCGGGATTACCTGGAAAACTTGCAGATTGCCAAGAAAAAGATCCAGCCCTTTCAGAATTATATATTGTTGAGGGAGATTCCGCGGGTGGATCTGCAAAACAAGGTAGGGATAGAAAATCTCAAGCAATTTTGCCCTTGAAAGGTAAAATTTTAAATGTGGAAAAAGCACGTTTTGATAAAATGTTAGCCTCACAAGAAGTTGCAACTCTAATTACAGCGCTTGGTTGTGGTATTGGCTCTGATGAATATGATCCAGATAAAGTAAGATATCACAGAATAATTATTATGACGGATGCGGACGTTGACGGCGCGCATATTCGTACATTACTTCTTACATTTTTTTATAGGCAAATGCCAGAGCTTATCGAGCGTGGTTATATTTATATTGCTCAACCGCCTTTATATAAAATTAAACAGGGTAAGTCTGAACAATATGTTAAGGATGATGATGCGTTATTTGCACACCTAACACAAAATGCTTTGGATGGTGCTTTATTCTCTCCAGGAAATGATGCGCCTCCAATATCGGCAATAGCGTTAAATGAGCTTGTGCAAAAATATCGTCATTTAGAAAAGCTCTTAAAAAAATACTCGCGTCGTTACCCGCAAGAAATATTACAAAAAGTTATAGATAACTCTTTAATAACTTCTGAAGATTTTAAAGATAAAATCAAAATGGAAGCTTGGGCAGGTAATATAAAAGTAACTCCACAAAATGATAGTAAACCGACCCATCAATATAAAATTGACTTACAGCATGCATCTGAAGGACAACAAGGTTGTATGCTCATAACATCTATGCAAAATGGTAGTTCGCATACAACGATATTTAATCAAGATTTTTGGGATTCAAAAGACTATAAATTAATGCATAGTATTAATCATGAATTAATAAAGGCTATAGATAAGGATGCGAAAGTAGAGCGTGGTGCTAAATCTTTGCAAATTAATACATTTGCGGAGGCTCTTAACTGGTTAATGAATGAAGCTCAGCGTGGCCAAACTATACAACGTTATAAAGGTTTAGGGGAAATGAATCCAGAGCAATTATGGGAAACAACTATGGATCCTGAAGTTAGAAGAATGCTTCAAGTTACTGTTGAAGATGCAATTGCTGCAGACGAAATATTTACAACGCTAATGGGTGATTGCGTTGATCCAAGGCGTGAGTTTATAGAAGCTAACGCATTAGATGCCGAAAACATAGATATTTAAAAATGTAGCCCGGATGAAGCAAAGCGCAATCCGGGAAATTCAACCTTAATTAAAGTTTAAAAAATAACCGCCGATACCTAATTATACAGTTGACATAAAAGTCAATTAATTAACAACAATAAGAAAGGAGTTGGCAATGACAGAGTCAAGCAAGTTACAAAAGGATTTTTTGCAAAAATTACGTGAGGAGAATTCTCCTGTCTCAGTGTTTTTAGTAAACGGGATAAAGTTACATGGTATAATAGAGGAATTTGATGACCATGTTATTTTGCTTAAAGGCACCGTTGTGCAAATGATATTTAAGCATTCAGTATCAACAGTTGTACCAGGACGCTAAGATCTAACACAATTGCACTGTGGCTAGGAAGAGGAAGTTTTTGACGGCGAAAAATTTCCTCTTTCTGACGGACACGGTCATGCTGTAAGTTTATAGTTTGTTGAGTATTGTAGGGTTGTGGATATGGATATCAATCAAATTAAAGTGGATCGTATTCGATTTGTGTTTTCGCAAGGTATTGTATTATTTTGGACGTTGTGGATTTCGATTGTAACGTTTACAGATTTTACAGATTTTATGGTGAGGTTGGCTATTTTGCCAAGTAATTTTCCTATGATTTCTGGAAATATTAATTTGGTGTTTAGCTTTTTAAAACAGTATGATCTAGACACCATACAAATGGCTTATACTGTATATTCAACGATTATTTTGTTGTCATTTATTATTTCAATAGTTTCTTGGAGAGCATTTCTTGCGTCTTTTAATAATCATCATTGCTATGTTTATAGAGCTACATTGGCATTTTTGTTGAATGCTGGAATGGTCGCGAGTTTTAGCTTGATAGACGAAATCTTTATTCAGTATCAGCATGGACATATCCATGTGATGCGATTCACAGGAGTTTTGGTGAGTTTTCTTGTTGTTGGTTGGCTAACAGAAAGAAAAAAATAAATACTATTAAAATTTAAGCAGTTGCGGTGCGTATGTTTTAGGTTAAAAGTGACTATCTAATTCTTTGATGGTTTCCTCAATACTTGCAACAGTTTGGCCTCCATATAACTTTGAGACTAATTTTCCCTGCTGATTGTAAATGTAGGTTATAGGGATAACTGGAATATGACCAAGGTTTAGATTTTTAGTCGAACTTTGTAGTAAAGTTGGGTATTTAATTTCGTATTTGTTTGCAATATTTTTTTGTTCTGTTGGGTTTAATGAATCGTAATTTACAGCAAAAATGCGTATCGTATCTTTATATTTTTCCGATAATTTATTAAATTCATGAATTTCATTAACACAAGGCTCACACCAGCTAGCCCAAAAATTAACTAAAATCCATTTGCCTTTTAAAGTTTCGAAATCTATTTTGTTATGATTAATATCAAAGACAATAGGTGCAAAGTTAGCCGCACTTATACCTGCATATAAGTTTAAACATACAAATAAAATAGAACTATATATTTTGCGCATACTAATATTTGTTATAGGATAGGAATGAAATAGTAAACTAAAACATATACAAATGGAATAGATACAGAGCCTACGCATGAAAATTGGATTGACTTCTAAATTACTAAATCGTTTTCCCAATCTTGTAGTCAAGATTGTATTATAGATGAATCTATAATTACCAACAGAGATTTAACTTATATAAAGTTTGCGTGAAGCGCTCCGCCCCGTAAACGAGTCCGCGTGCGAGCCCAGCACCTTCCAATTCACCTTATCTTTTAGTTGACAAATGCTAAAATAATAACTCAGTCCGCTCATGCTGAGGAGTCGCGTTAGCGACGTCTCGAAGCATAATTTTACAACTCGTTCCAATTTTTTAAAATAAGAGCTTCTTTTTTCTACAACTCCAGCCTTGAATTTGTTTTTCAGCTCTGAACGCTTCATCTCTTGTATTAAAT
>CAZADN010000160.1:0-4709 GCA_964483895.1 uncultured Legionellaceae bacterium | reverse complement strand
TGGTGGGCGTAGCTCAGTTGGTAGAGCCCCGGGTTGTGATCCCGGTTGTCGTGGGTTCGAGTCCCATCGTTCACCCCATTTGAGAAAAATGGTTTTAACGCTAAAGATATTATTTCAGTCTTTACAAGATCGAATTACTGATTAATAATCCAACCTGATTTGCGAAAGTGGCGGAATTGGTAGACGCACTGGATTTAGGTTCCAGCGGGGCGACCCGTGAGAGTTCGAGTCTCTCCTTTCGCACCATATTACATGGATTACACCATGTTTCAATTTAGTTAGGAAATTCACAAATCAAAATTAATTTAAGGGGTGCGAATATGGCAGTTTCAGTTGAAACCCTAGAGGGTTTAGGCCGTAAAATCACAGTTACAGTTCCAGGTGAACAATTAGAGCAAGAGATTGATTCTCGCTTAAAAGAATTAACAAATAAAGTTAAAATAGACGGATTTCGTCCTGGAAAAGTGCCTTTTAGTGTGGTTAAAAAGCGCTATGCTCAAAGTGTTCGTTTCGATGTAATGAAAGATAAAATACAATCATCTCTGTATGAAGCTTTGGAAGAACAAAACTTAGTTCCAGCAGACACCCCTGATGTTTCTCCTGAAAATTTTGAAGAAGGTCAAGATCTTAAATATTCTGCAACTTTCGAAGTATTTCCAACTATTGAAATAATTGAACTCGATGGTGATGAAGTAGAAATCATATCTTCAGAAGTGACAGAAAAAGATGTTAATGACATGCTTGAAAAGTTACGCGAACAATCTAAGCTGTGGAAAGAAGTTGATAGAGCGGCTAAGCTTGAAGACAAAGTAATTATAGACTTTGAAGGTTTTGTTGACAATGAACCTTTTGAAGGCGGCAAAGCTGAGAATTTTGAATTAGTACTTGGCTCAAAACAAATGATTCCAGGATTTGAAGACGCGATAGTTAATGCCAAAGTAAATCAAGATTTTGAAATAAATGTTAAATTCCCTGAAGACTATAGTCATGAGGTTTTAGCTGGCAAAGATTCAATGTTTAAGATAAAAGTGCATAAGGTAATGGAAGGTGAATTACCTGAGATAGACGAAGAATTTGCAGTTAAGTTTAATATCAAAGAAGGTGGCGTTGATGCTCTACGTAAAGATATTAAAGAAAATATGCAGCGTGAATTAGACAGAGTTATCAGTTCCAAAAATCGCGAAAAAATATTTGATGAAATTTTAGCTAAAAACGAATTTATCATTCCAAAAAGTTTAGTTGATAGAGAAATAGAACATTTAAAACATGAAATGTATCATAGATTATTTGGTAATGAGCATTCAGAAAATGAAACTATTCCAGATTTTCCTCGTGAATTATTCGAAGATAAAGCGACCAAGAGAGTTAAATTAGGATTGTTGTTTAGTGACTACGTAAAAAAACATGAAATAACGGTTGATACTGCACGTGTAGATGCTATGATTGATAAGTTAGCTGGTGCTTATGATAATCCATCAGAAGTTCATGCATGGTATAAGAGTAATAAAAACCGCATGCAAGAAGTTGAAGGGTTAGTAATAGAAGAAATGGTGGCTGATAAAATTATTAGCTCTGCAAGTATTGTGCAGAAAGTCTTAGACTATCAAGAAGCTGTGAATCCTAGCAGAGAAGAACAAGAATAAGAATATAAAGGAGCTTGATTTATGGTATGGGACGCGGGTAATACAATTAGAAATGTTAGTGGGCTTGTTCCAGTCGTAATTGAACAGACTTCTAGAGGCGAGCGTTCTTATGATATATATTCTAGACTGCTAAAAGAAAGGATTATATTTTTGCTTGGTGAAGTTGAAGATCACATGGCAAATTTAGTAGTCGCACAATTATTATTTCTTGAATCAGAGAATCCTGATAAAGATATTTCTATTTATATTAATTCTCCAGGTGGAGTTGTAACTGCGGGATTGGCAATATATGACACTATGCAATTTATTAAACCAGATGTTAGTACTTTATGCATAGGTCAAGCTGCTAGTGCCGCGGCGTTATTACTTTGTGCTGGGGCTCCAGGTAAGCGTCTATGTTTGCCTCATGCTCGTGTTATGATTCATCAACCTTTAGGTGGTTATAGAGGTCAAGCAACAGATATTGAAATTCATGCTCGAGAAACATTAAAAGTGCGTGAAACACTAAATAATATTATGGCAAAACATACTAATAAAACTCCTGAGCAAATTATGCTTGATACCGAAAGAGATAATTTTATGAGTGCAGAACAAGCTCTTGATTATGGTATTGTAGATAAAGTGTTTCATGGTCGTGATGAATAATTATCTTTTTTAGTAAAATTGATTGATATTTTGGAATTAGCCCATATATATAGAAATCAATAGTACTAAAAGGTAGTGGTAAGGGGTTTATAGATGGCAAAATCAGATAATAGCAGCACAAAAATGCTATATTGCTCTTTTTGTGGTAAAAGTCAAAATGAAGTTAAAAAATTAATCGCTGGTCCATCTGTATATGTGTGTGATGAATGCGTGGAATTATGTAACGATATAATTCGAGATGAGACAAAAAATACTCCAGAAGAAGCAGAAATTCATCTGCCAAAACCAAAAGAAATAGCTAAAATTCTTGATGAATATGTAATTGGTCAAGAACACGCTAAAAAAGTTTTATCTGTGGCGGTGTATAATCACTATAAGCGCATGTACCGTAAAAATCCTGACGATGTAGAACTTGGCAAGAGTAATATATTACTTATCGGTCCAACAGGAAGCGGTAAAACTTTGCTAGCGCAAACTTTGGCAAGGCTATTAAATGTACCGTTTGCTATTGCAGATGCAACAACGTTAACTGAAGCTGGTTATGTTGGTGAGGATGTTGAGAACATAATACAAAAGCTTTTGCAAAAATGTGACTATGATGTAAACAAAGCGCAGCAGGGTATAGTATATATCGATGAAATAGATAAGATAACGCGTAAGTCAGATAATCCTTCAATAACTCGAGATGTTTCAGGTGAGGGAGTGCAGCAAGCATTATTAAAGCTAATTGAAGGCACAGTTGCCTCAGTGCCACCTCAAGGCGGAAGAAAGCATCCCCAACAAGAATTTTTACAAGTAGATACATCTAATATTTTATTTATCTGCGGAGGTGCGTTTTCTGGGTTAGATGCAGTTGTTCGTCAACGTACTGATAAATCTGGAATAGGATTTTCAGCTACAGTCAATAAAAAAGAAAATATTGATACAAGTGAAGCCTTAAATAAACTTGAGCCAGATGACTTAGTTAAGTATGGGTTAATTCCAGAGTTTGTTGGAAGACTACCAGTAGTTACAACTCTTCATGCGTTAGATGAGGCTGCATTAATTGAAATATTAACCAAGCCTAAAAATGCTTTAGTAAAGCAGTTTTGTTCATTATTTAAAATGGAAAATGCTGATTTAACCTTTACTGAAGAAGCTTTACATTGTGTTGCTAAGAAAGCGCTCGAGAGAAAAATTGGAGCGCGCGGTTTGCGGGCTATTTTAGAAACAATATTATTAGATACTATGTACGAATTACCTTCACTTGATAATGTTAGGGAAGTATTAGTTGATAAAAATGTAGTTGAGAATTCTACGCAACCTATATTAGTTTATGAAGATACTGATAGGAAAAAAGCTGTTGCTAGTGGTGATGCTGAATAATAGGGGAATATATGGCTGACCAAGAGGAAATATCTTCTGAAGAAGAGTTAGTAGATTTGTCTAATTTACCAGTTTTGCCCTTACGAGATGTTGTTGTTTACCCATATATGGTAATTCCTTTATTCGTAGGCCGAGAAAAATCTATAAAAGCTCTTGAAGCATCTATGCTTCAGAATAAAAGAATTTTGCTTGTTGCGCAGTATAAAGCATCTGAAGATGATCCATCTCCAGATAGTTTATATAAGTTTGGAACGGTTGCTAGTCTTTTGCAGCTTCTGAAATTACCTGATGGTACAGTTAAAGTATTAGTTGAGGGTGAGCAACGAGTTAAAATTAATTCTTTTGAAGTAGATACAGGTTACATCAGTGCTAATGCTGAAGCTGTTACTGAAATAAATGAAGCCTTCAAAGATAAAGAAGTGCAAATTATGGTGCGCTCTTTAATGTCTCAGTTTGAACAATATATTAAATTGAACAAAAAAATCCCTCCGGAAGTTTTAGCATCATTAGCCGGAATAGATGAAGCTGGGCGTTTAACTGATACTATTGCTGCGCACTTATCTCTAAAAATAGAGGATAAACAAGAGCTTCTTGAAAAGCTTGATATAGGGTTAAGGCTTGAAAAATTAATGGCCGCTATTGAGACCGAAATAGATTTGTTACAAGTTGAAAAAAGAGTCCGCGGACGTGTTAAACGCCAAATGGAAAAAAGTCAGCGTGAGTACTATTTGAATGAACAGATTAAGGCTATTCAAAAAGAGCTTGGGGAAATGTCTGAAGAAGGCAACGAGCTTGAACAACTAGAAGAATCCATTAAAAAAAAATCAGGGATGCCAAAAGAGGCACTTGATAAAGCTAATGCTGAACTTAAGAAACTAAAATTACTGCCACCTATGTCGGCAGAGGCGACTGTTATTCGCAGTTATTTGGATTGTATGCTGAGATTTCCTTGGAAAAAAAGGGATAATAAACAATATGACCATAAGAAAGCAGAAAATATTATAAATCAAGATCATAATGGTTAAGAAAAATTTAACGAAAGGATTCATGAGTACA
>CAZADN010000159.1:0-4733 GCA_964483895.1 uncultured Legionellaceae bacterium | reverse complement strand
CAACACCTTTAATACCACTTGCAACATCTGTAATGGCTGTAATTTGCGGAACACCAACCCCTGTAACAACTCTCGTTGTACAAATTGACCCAGGACCAATTCCAACTTTAACTGCATCAGCCCCAACTTTCACTAAATCTTTAGCAGCTTTAGCAGTTGCAATATTTCCAGCTATAACTTGTACATCAGGAAAGTTTGTTTTAATCCATTTAACTTTATCAATCACTGCTTGAGAGTGACCATGCGCAGTATCTACAACTAGTACGTCAACTCTAGCGTCAATTAAAGCACTAATTCTTTCTTCACTATCAGCACCCACTCCTACCGCCGCACCAACTCGTAACTGCTCATATTCGTCTTTAGATGCATTCGGATGATTTTTAGCTCTTTGAATATCTTTAACTGTAATCAATCCACGTAAATTAAAATTATCATTAACAACCAAAAGTTTTTCTATACGATGCTTATGTAATAACCTACATATTTCAGAATTATCTGCACCCTCTTTTACAGTTACTAAACGCTCCTTAGGCGTCATAACTTCAGACACTGTTTGCATTAAGTTGGTTTCAAAACGTATATCGCGACTTGTAACTATTCCAACTAATAAATTATTATCAACAACCGGCATACCAGAAAAACTATACCTATCCATAATTTCTAATAATTCTTTAACGGTAATATTTGGAGCGACAAATACAGGGTCTGTCACCATGCCACTTTCAAATTTTTTAACTTTGCGAACTTCAGAAGCTTGCGTTGCTATACTCATATTTTTATGAATAATACCAATACCACCTTCTTGAGCGATTGCAATAGCAAGCCTAGATTCCGTAACTGTATCCATTGCAGCTGATAAGATTGGAATACTGAGTTTAATACTGTTGGTAAGAGAAGTTTTAATTTCTACTTCTTTAGGTAAAACCGTAGAGTGACCAGGAACTAACAAAACATCATCAAAAGTTAATGCATTTCTAAAATTTGCCATAAAGTTTTTCAAACCTGTTGCAAAACATGTTTGATTATATAATGAATTATCAATTAGATCTATCACAAAATAATTATCATAATTAGTTCTGGACTTATGTGGTGAATTTTTGTTAATCTAAAATTATTTAAATAATATTGTTGAGACTCTCAATGAATAACCAAACTAAAAGTGGCTTAAAAACAAAAATTGTAGTTGTTACTTCAGGGAAAGGTGGTGTTGGAAAAACAACCTCGTCCGCCGCCATATCCATGGGGCTTGCCATGCGCGGTAAAAAAACTGTTGTAATAGATTTTGATATCGGATTACGAAATTTAGATTTAATCATGGGCTGTGAACGTCGTGTTGTTTATGATTTTATCAATGTTATTAATGGCGAGGCTAATTTACGCCAAGCGCTAATTAAAGATAAACGCAATGAAAACTTATATATTTTACCTGCTTCACAAACCAGAGATAAAGATGCATTAACTGTCGAAGGGGTTGAAAAAATATTTAATGAATTAGCCAAAGACTTTGAATACATTGTATGCGATTCACCAGCAGGAATTGAAGCTGGCGCGCTAATGGCAATGCATTTTGCAGATCATGCAATAATTGTTACTAACCCTGAAATTTCTTCCGTAAGGGATTCTGATAGAATATTAGGTATATTATCCAGTAAAACTAAACGCGCAATAGAAGGTAAAGAACCAATTAAAGAACATCTTTTAATTTCTAGGTATAATCCCGCACGAGTTGAGCAAGGCGAAATGCTTTCTGTTAAAGATATAACAGATATATTAGCTATAGAGTTAATAGGTGTTATCCCAGAATCAAAAGCTGTGTTACGTGCGTCTAATACTGGTGCACCAGTCATTTTAGATGAAACTAGCGATGCAGGTATTGCTTACCAAGATGCGATTGCAAGATTTTTAGGTGAAGACCGACCTATGAAGTATGTACAAACAGATCGTAAAGGCTTATTTAAAAGGTTATTTACTAAGCAAAAGGAGGATGTCCTAACGTGAGTATTCTAAAATTTTTAAAGCGTCGCAATAATACTGCTGCATCTATTGCTAAAGAAAGATTACAGATTATTATATCTCATGAAAGGAGTCAAAAAAACGCTCCTGATTGTTTGCCTAAAATTGAAGATCTGCCTAAATTACAAGAAGAAATACTTAATGTAATTACAAAATATATTAATATTGACCGTGATAATGTTAGTGTTAATCTAGAAAGGCTTGGTGATAGCGCTATCTTAGAATTAAATTTTATGATGCAAGATGAGCATGAAAGAAAAACAGTTCAAGAATGCGTTTAAAATTGACCTTTATAAAATTATTCTTTGTACAAGAATAAATACCTATAGGAGATTTTTCAAGTATCAGTGGACTGTGAAATGACTTTGCCTGGTATAATTCAGAAGTTTTTTTTGCGAGAAGATTACTTTGAGATTGGTGAAAGAGATCTTATCCCTGACTCCAAGACTCCGACGAGACTTACAGGTTCGCCACCGCCACCGGTTACAGGTTGGGAAATAATAGATGGAAAATTTCATATTACCCAAAATCATAAGCTTTTTGGTAGAATGCTAAGAAAAGTTGCTGTTTGTAATAAATCGCTAAACACCAGTATTTGTGATTTTTTCAAAAATTATTCTCATATATGTTTTACAGTCATTATAATTAGTATAATCTTAATCAGTGTTGCTATTTTATTATTAAGTATCTTAACGCCAGAAACAATAAACTCCATATTCCAACCGGCTTTGAACATAGTACAAACCCAAATAATATGTGGCTTTGGGATTTTTATAGGAATGGCTCTAGGAATTCAGCAAATCATAAATAGTAAGTTTACAAATACAAATAACAATGCACATGAAGAATGCCACGGGGTACGGGATTCTTATGATTGTGCAATCTGATTGTTATAAGCTTGATGCATTTACCATGTAGCACGTGATGTATACAAATTATGTAAATCAGTCGCTGTTTTTCTGCAAGTTCCGGGCAAACTGAATATTTCTTGCTTGACCCTATAATAAACTCCGAGTGGAACTGGTAAATTTTTGCTTGTAATACCAGCAAGACGTAAGGCAGATATTTTATCTTCTTCATTGTGAATTAAAGGTGGAATTGTACTTTCAATTGACTCAACCACAAGATTACCATCATTCATGGTTAATTTACTCTGCAATTCCTCACCAAACAATAATGGCGACCCATGTTGTAACATGACTGTATTTTTATCGCGGTTAGTTTTAGTAGAAAAACTATCAAAAGCTCCGCTATTAAAAACATGACAATCTTGATATATCTCAACTAAAGAGCATCCTTTATGTTCATATGCTTCTTTAAGTAAACTAGCAAGCTGTTTAGGATCTTTATCTACAGCTCTAGCTACAAAAGTTGCTCCTGCAGATATAGCAAGCTGAAGAGGATTAATAGGATTGCCTTTTACGCCCATGGGGGAAGTCTTGGTTACTTGACCTATTTGTGAAGTTGGTGAAAACTGTCCCTTGGTTAAGCCATATACTTGGTTATTTAACAATAAAATATTAACATTCAAATTTCGACGTAAACAATGCAAAAAATGATTTCCACCGATACTTAATGCATCTCCATCACCAGTAATAACCCAAATAGTTAAATCATCTCGCATAGCTCTAACACCAGTTGCAATTGCTAATGCTCGTCCGTGAATAGTATGAAAACCGTAAGAATTTACATAATAAGGAAGGCGCCCAGCACAACCAATTCCTGAAATAACCACATGCTTTTCAGGAGCAACATCAAGCTCAGGTAGAACACGTTGAATCGCAGCTAAAATTGCATAATCACCACATCCAGGACACCATCTAACCTCATTTTCATTCATAAAGTCAGATTTAGTATATTTAGCATTCTTCATGAATCACCCATTCTTTAATCGAGTTTACTAAGAAACTTACAGAAAATGGCTGGCCATTGCATTGACTAATAAGTTTCGCATCAACCAAAAATTTTGCACGTATTTCTCTAATTAATTGCCCAGTGTTAAGCTCAGCAACTAGAATATTAGAATAATTGGATAAAATTGTAGATAAATCCGAAGGCAAAGGATTAAGGTTTCGTAAATGTAGATAAGCAAACTTATAACCTGACTCAAAACATTCATTCATAGCAGCTTTTAAGCTACCATAAGTACTTCCCCATGAAATCACTAATGTTTTTGAGTCTGTGTAGCCTTCAACATTCAAAGAATTATAAAATTTACTAGCATTTGCAATTTTTGTAGCTCGTGTATTAATCATTTGTTGATGATTATCAGCATCATAACTTACTTTGCCATATTCGCCCTGCTTTTCTAACCCACCAACTTGATAAATATAATCTGGAGTTCCAGGTATATTCCAGCTACGACTATAATTTTCATCACGTTTGAAAGGTTCTTTAAATAAATTTTGCTGCTTTAAATCAGGCAAAACTATATCTTCAACTTCTGGGATACTCCAAGGTTCTGCGGCAATTGCTAGATAAGCATCTATTAACACAATCACAGGGGTCATAAATTTTGTTGCTAATATAAAAGCTTCAATAATTATCGCAAAACAATCAGACGGTGATTTAGCAGCTAATATTATTAATGGCGATTCACCATGCCTTCCATAAAGCGCTTCTTGCAAATCACTTTGTCCGGTTTTGGTAGGTAATCCTGTAGAAGGACCAGCGCGCGAAACATTTAAAATTACCATTGGTAATTCACTAACTACTGCTAA
>CAZADN010000158.1:0-4736 GCA_964483895.1 uncultured Legionellaceae bacterium | reverse complement strand
ATTCACTTAAGCGCGAGAGTTCCGTGTGCCCACCAATTTTTTCTTTGATGAAATATTCGACGGCTTTCACGTCGTGATTGATGGTGGCTTCGATGGTTTTAACGCGCAGGGCATCGGTTTCGTTAAATAAATTGCTGAGGTTATAAAGCAGGTGTTGCGCTTCCAGGCTTAAGCTTGGAATTTCAGGCAAGTTGGCGTTTTCAGCCAGCACCATGAGCCAACGAATTTCGACTTGAACCCGAAAACGGATGAGACCAAATTCACTAAAAATGGGGCGCAGCCCGCTAAGTTTGTCAAAATAACGCCCATCAAGGGGCGAGAGGGCCATGAGTTTTGCGGTTTCCATTAACGCTCCATCTGCTAACTAGTTGAATTTAATGTGTAATGTATTTGCGTCTGATGTTTAGCCGCAAAGGTAAGCTCATGAAACTATACCAAATTTCTTTTGCGTGCTTTTTGGAAAAGTCATAGAACTTGTCCAGTGCCTTTTGGTCAATAGTATGTTCTAGAATTCGACGTTTTGAATCATTAACTCTGACATATAAATCAAGTACTTGAACAGCCCTTTCAGGGTTTTTTGACAACAATTTATCCCAGTCAATATAAATGCTACTATGTTCAAGTATTTTAGAATAAAGATCAAGCCTAATCTTGAACATAGATAGTGAATCATCATAAATATTCCAACATAAACAATTTAATATTTTATTATCTGTTTCTAAATTTGTTCCAATATGCTGTTCTAATAAATTAGTAACCTCATTTTGGAGCTTATCATTAACAGACCTTAATAAATTTAAGCCTAAGTCAAATGTGTTAGTTGATTTTAAAAGGTCTGAAATAAATCCGTTTTCAATTAATTTTGCCATAATAACTGGATGATTAACTATTACACAATCTAAAATATGTTCTTGCCAATCTTTTTCTTCGAAAAACTCAATAATAAAGTTTTCAATAGCCTTAGTTATAAATGTAATTTGACCTAAAACCTCTAAAAATACAGTTTTCATAATAAATCTAACATTATCACTTAATAACACTTCACGGCCGTAGATAACAAATTCGTCAGGGTTTTGGTTAAGTAAAATTTCAAAAAGTATTTGTAGTTGATATCTTTTATTAGGGGTTTGTTTATCTTTAGAGCCAATAGCCTCAATAATAGTTTTATCGTTTGTGATAATGTCATTAAACATTATATCGACTAAAAAATAATCGTAAAAGGACTGATGAACAAAGCCTATATGCTTATTATTATCTTCGATTATTAAACCTGCTGATTTTAGTTTATTAATAGCTAATTTAGAGGTATTAGAAAGTAGCTGATGTGGTACCATGCTTTTTCCAAGATTTTCTACATATTTAACAATGCTATTTTTGATAGCATCAATTTCAACATAAGGTATATCATCACGTTCAGAACTTGTCTTAATATCTTCCCACCATATTTCAATTAAATTATATGATGTTGTAAAAGAACTAAGTTTTGACTGCTCACTAAGGTTTGACCAGATGTATAGGTTACTTGGTATTCTCAATAATTGTTTAAGCCTTTCAGTAAGGCTGTCAAAATTATCAACAATTTTCTTTACATCATCTATAAGTAATTCGTTAATTCGAATTTTTTCCCATACCATCATGTCTGCTTTGTTTTTGTCATATTTATTGTCACTATTAAATAATGTTTTAATGCCTGAATCATTTTCTAAATCAAATGTTCGGCAAATACACACAATAGATATTTTTTTCGTCCTGTTTCTGTTTATATTATTAACTTCTTGAAACATTTCTTTGCATACTTCTAAAGCTGTAGTTGAATGCATATTAGTCCAACGAATAGCATCAAGTTGGTCTAATATAATTACTACCTTTTCGCTTTTGGCAATGGAATCTAAACATAGAACAGGGGATTCTGGCAATCCAATAGTTTCGCCATATTTTTTTGATGTGTGCTCAGGAATCCTTCTGTCTAATTTTAATGCAAGATACATTACTCCTTCAGATTCAAGCTTATTTATAAGTTCTAGTATGCAACCACTTTTCCCATATCCTGCTTTTCCGTGCAAAATTAACGAGTTTCCCTTGGTTATTTCATCATAACACAGTTTGCTTTCTGTTCTTGAAATTAAGATTTTATTTATCAAACTGTAGGAATCTTTAAATAAATTGTTTAAGTCTAGAATTTGCGGTAGAACTCGTTCATCTTTGCTTATTTCTCGGTAGGACATATTTTTAATTGATTTTAAGTAATTATTTAGCATAGATAGTGTTATTTCCATGCCTAATAAATCCTTTTCAATTGGATATTGAGCAAGCAAATGATATATTGACTCTGCATCTCCATTAAAAAGAAATTTAATTTGACGCTTTAAATCTTCTCTAGAGTTAATATCATCTGGATACAGAATAACATATATACGTTTTAAATAGTTAAAAGCCTTTTTTCTATCGGCTTCTTCATCTATATTTAATTTAAGATATTTCATAGTGATTTTAAAGTTTTTCTTAAAGTCTTCGCCCCTTTTCAAAATCTGATAATTATAAAAGTCTTCAGCATTTCCATCAGAATTTCTAGCTTCTGATGATATATCATTTAACATCAAACAAGAAGCTGCAGAGATAAAATAATATGAAGTATTATCATTACTATCTAACTGCTTTTTAATTTTTTCGAATATATCGTTTGAGTTTAAATCTGATAAAGACCAGTATTCTTTGCTTTTATTTCTACCTTTACATTGATAAAATTTGACCGAACCATCATTATATATGCTTTTTATGTCAACGCCGCATTCTTCATCGCCTATAGGTTCAAGAGTAACTGAAGATATCTCTTCTTGTATTAACTGAAGAAATTGTTTTACCAACCAAGTCGATTCATATCTATTACCAAATTTATCGGCCCTTCCACTAGGAGGATATGGCATAAAAGCACCCCTTTAAATTCTATAATTTTATCAAAATATAGTAGCGAAAAACTATTTTTCAAGTTAGCATTAAAGTTTTAGTGTGATTAACCTAATCGTATGGCTAATTTGGCAACTCCTATATGAGAATAGACATACTATGCAATTGTAAAGTAATACTATATATAATACTTTCTTCAATATTAATCCTCATCTATTTTACACATAAATACTTCGATACTGGCGGTGGCATAAAATTTCCGGCAACGAGATCATGTTTAAATAAATCAGTAATCCACTTAGCATTCTTCTTGTCGGTTTTTTTACCTCTAATCGCTTTTACTTATTAAGGTGTGCAAGTGTTACTTCGCAGGTTTTCAAAATGCTATTGATAGGTATCCAATACTTTCCCGTTGATTCCATGCAGACGTGCTCGCAGGAATTAGCACTAAGCCAACTCGACAGCTTCCTCAAATCTCCAGTAAAGGTTGAGAAGCGGCAGGATTTGTAAGTTGTGATACATTTTTTATCTGTAGATGCGATACACGCTACTACAAATTTTTTTGGACATCTATTTCACAACAGGTAGGATAAACAATTTTTAACACGTTCTACCTCCGCTATTTTTTAAAGGGGCAGACATTGACTGGCTGTTCAGCATAACGAGTATTGTTTATACAAAGATAAGTCTACGTACGTCGGGTATTATTTGCCCACGGTACACTTTTTTGTGCTTGTAAGAACAGCCTACACATATAAAAATACGGTCAATTCTCATTAGAACTGCACACTCACCTCCGCGTGATTTGTAGTTGTCTGTCTCTTCGTACTCTATTCTATATTATTTTAGCTTTTAGTACACGGTTTTTGTTTTTTTGCCGTTTTGTACCTGAGCGTAGTAAAAGGGAAGGTTATAAATAAATATGCGTATACTTGAATACTAGTGTCTATAAAAACCCTATCATTCATGTAGTACCTCCCGTGGGTATCTGGTAACACTCTCCACTTCCAATACCTTTAAGTCGTTTACCCCATCAAAATTCTTAAGATCATCATTGAATTTTGACAACAATTAAACAATTTTTTTGTTTGGATAAAGCTTTTTCACCGAAGCCAAAAATTCGTCAAGGTTTACAGAATCTTCTACATCTAATAAAACATGCATATTAACACCCTTTCTGATATTATTGAGCGTAAACTAAATTGTAGCCCATTGTCAAGCCAGATTTTGAGGTTAAATTAACATAGATAAGTGTTAACAATTTGAGGTCATAAAACAATTGACATTAAGACTTGCGGCGACCATAGTCTCATACAAAAATAAAAACAGCCGCCATTCAATTAAGAATGGCGGCTGCAGAGCGGAGAAAGAGGGATTTGAACCCTCGCGCCGGTTCCCCGACCTACTCCCTTAGCAGGGGAGCCTCTTGAGCCACTTGAGTATTTCTCCAAATCTCCACCACATTATACTAAAGCGGTTTCTGGTTGTCAAATAAAATTTTTCTACAAACGTTCGCTTCATTAACAGTCATCGCGAGCTACGGTTGTTTTACAAAACACAACCATTATGAAACGAAAGATGCTGCTTTTCGTCTACTATGTTGACATTAAACGGGCGACCGCAAGGATCGCCCGTACCACGCATACAAACGTGCCCCCTACTCAACCTCCCTTAACCTCTCCACCACACTTTCCCTTCTAACCGCCCGATAACACACAATTGGGACAACAAGTGCGAACACCGCCAACACAGGAAGACACATGACGACAGGCATAATAGAAAAACTCTGCGTAAACATAATCATGCCGCCCGCCACCAGCCGCACGAGAACA
>CAZADN010000157.1:2804-4767 GCA_964483895.1 uncultured Legionellaceae bacterium | reverse complement strand
ATTCTCATATAAAAAAGCATCTCGCTTATCTTTTGACTCTTCGAGCAAAATCTCGTCAGGAATGGTGTCTTTTAGAATCTCGTCCCCAATCCGCAAAACTTCTTTACGTGCAGACTTGGTTTTAGCCGCCGAAGGTTGGGTTGCAAATAAATAAGGCGCGGCCTCAAGAAAATCATCTTCGCCTATTTCGCCGCTTTTTATAAATTTATTAATACATTGGGTGACTTGTTCTCGTGCTTTGACAGTTAAATTAGTATAATGATAACTTGAAAAGATATTTTGATACATTGTAGCTTCTGGGTTATTCAATAATAACTCTTTATCAAAATCTAACTCATCTTCTGAAGAATATTCCGCCATTTACATCCTACCTCGGCATTGAATCTTAATATACTTTTACTACATTAACACCCAAAAAATAATTGTACGCATATTGTATTATTTTATAACATTTTCTGGTATATGTAAACCTAAAAAAGCGTTTTGGAAATTATTTTAGGCGAGTTAAATGTATGGGCAATGCTTCCATCGTAGATAAATATTTAACGTGGACTAAATCCCCAATTAGAAATCTTTTTGGTGGAAACAATCCACGATTAGTTTTATAATCTATAAAAATATTCTAGAGAATCTTATATGTTTAAAAGACAATTAATTATTGATTTACCTCATAAACAATCTATATTTTTATGGGGAGCAAGGCAAACTGGCAAATCTTGTTACCTTAAATCAAAATATAATGATTGCGTTTTTTATGACTTATTAGACAACCATGAAATAATTCGCTTCACCAAAGCTCCAAACATACTTAGAGAGGAAATTTTGGCATTATCAGACCAACAGCGAAATATGCCAATTATAATCAATGAAATTCAAAAAGTTCCTGATTTACTAAACGAAGTTCATTGGTTAATTGAAAATATAGAGGCACAATTTATTTTATGTGGTTCAAGTGCGAGAAACCTCAAGACACAGTCAACAAATTTACTAGGAGGGCGCGCTTGGAAATATGATTTTTACCCTCTAGTATATCCGGAAATACCAGATTTTGATTTATTAAAAGCTTTACAACAAGGTTTAATGCCAAAACATTATCTTGCTGACCATAAATATATTAATGATTATTTGCAAGCATACGTAGATCTTTACCTAACCGATGAAATTCGTAACGAAGGTCTGGTTCGTAACTTAAGGGGGTTCGCGCGCTTTCTAGACATAGTCGGTATGTGTAATGGTGAAATGATAAATGCAACTAATATCGCTAGAGATTGTGGCGTTGATAGAACTACCATTCAATCTTATTATCAAATTTTAGTTGATACTTTACTTGGTTACTTTGTCTATCCATATACTAAAAAATTAAAACGCGACATAATTACCACCACTCCTAAATTTTATTTATTTGACTTAGCAATCGCTAATTATTTAGCTAATAAAACTGTTAACGCATTAAAAGGCGATATAGCTGACAAAAGTTTAGAGCATTATATATTTATGGAATTAAAAGCCTATTTGGGAATTAAAAGGATACGCAGCAAAATAAGCTACTGGCGCACAAAAAACGGCCTGGAAGTAGACTTCATTCTCGGCGAAGCAAAATCAGCAATCGAAGTTAAAATTAGCCCTAATGTCCATCAATCTGATCTAAAAGGACTAATAGCTTTCAGAGAAGAACATCCTAAATCACAAGCTATTGTGGTGTCATTAGATAAACATCCAAGAATATTAAATATATCTAAAGAAGTGGATATCCATATAATGCCATGGCAACATTTTTTAACTAAACTTTGGAACGGTGAAATTGCGGTTTAAAAAACCTGCTTGAGACTGTCAAAAAAAGATTGTACAATGAGGAGCCATTAAAATTATAGGAGTTGAAAGCATGAAAGGTGGGAGATTTGTTAAGTATGGAATGATTGCGGCAAGCGCACGGCCTCAAAACTTTACGCTCCCGAAAGAAAAT
>CAZADN010000157.1:0-2794 GCA_964483895.1 uncultured Legionellaceae bacterium | reverse complement strand
AGCATGTTCTAGCACTTCAGGTTTTAATAAAGGAGATGGTCTATCTTCTCGTGGCTTGGGTATGTCTGGTGGATTTGCTGGTCAAGAAGCTGGGGAAATGTATACAACTCAAGCTCCACATGACCAAATATATTTATTCGGTTATGATGATAGCTATGTAAATGAAAAATACATGGAATCTATACATGCACAAGCAGCGTACATAAGAGATCATGCCGGTGCAAGAGTTGCTGTTGACGGGCATACAGATGAACACGGCAGTAGAGAATATAATATTGCTTTAGGCGAACGTCGTGCTAATAGCATTGCGAATATTTTAATACGTGATGGCGTAAGCAGAAGTCAGCTTAAAATTGTAAGCTATGGTAAAGAAAGACCCGCAAACTTAGGTCATGATGAAGCAGCACGTGCACAAAATAGACGCGTTGAACTAACTTATGAGGCAACTAAATGATAAATTCTAAAAAGCGATTAACTAAACCACTTTTTCATAAAGCGCTAATCGCCTTTTCTTTATTATTTATAAGCAATTTAAGTTTTGCAGAAGTTCCAGTTGTAGATGATAGTGAAAACTACGCTCTACTAGAAGAACAGACGATAAATTCACCATCGTCTGTTCAAAACTCTAATTCTAGTAATAATGGCGGTTATTATGAACATGAACAAGCTCTAGCGCATGAGACGAGTGAGCAAGTTTCCGCAAATGCCAACTCAGGCAGTTATGATGAAATCAAAAACTTAAAACAAGAAGTTCAAGAATTACGAGGCCAAATTGAAGTCCTCAATCACGAATTAAAAAAACTAAAAGAGCAACAATTAACATTTTACAAAGATTTAGATGCGCGCATTACCAACAAACAGCCACTGAAACTTTCCGAAAATGCAATAAGCGACGCTACTGAACCAAACAAAGACCCAAACACTGAACAACCAATACCGGCATTCAAATCAGACGCAAAGCCCTCAGTATCATTAAACAGTGCAACTAACTACGCATCGCCGAATACAAATCCTGCTGATGAACAAATTAGCTATTTAAAAGCTTACGAGCTTATCAAAAACAAACAATTTCCAGAAGCAGTAAACGCTATGCAAAATTTCGTTGCTAAATATCCAAGTGGCTCTTATTCTGCAAACGCTGAATACTGGCTTGGAGAATTATATCTAGCTGAAAAAAACTACCCTAACGCTATTTCACATTTTGATGAAGTTATCCAAAAATACCCAACTTCAAATAAATATTCTGCAAGCCTACTGAAATTAGGTTATGCATTAGCTGAATCTGGACGTTATGGCGAAGCTAAAGCCAAACTAAGTGAAGTTATGCAAAAGTATCCAGATACCAGTACTTCAGAACTAGCACGTAATAAACTAGAGGAAATCAGCAGTAGTATATGACCGGATTACGCATTACAGAGATATTTTATTCAATCCAGGGAGAATCACAAACAACAGGACTGCCAACCATCTTTATCCGCTTAACTGGGTGCCCGTTGCGCTGCCAGTATTGCGATACTGCTTATGCTTTTAAAGGTGGAAAGATTTTATCTATAGATGAAATTATTCATAAAGTTAAACAATATAATACAAAATATATCTGCATAACCGGTGGCGAGCCACTAGCCCAAGTCAACTGTCATAAATTAATTACTGAACTTTGTGATTTAAATTATAAAGTTTCAATCGAAACAAGTGGCGCATTGAGTGTCGCTAATGTTGATAAACGTGCAACAATTGTTATGGATTTAAAAACTCCAGATTCTAATGAAGAAAGCAAAAATTTATATACAAATATTGATTATTTAAAACCGGAAGACGAAATTAAATTTGTAATCTGCTCTCGCAGTGATTATGATTGGGCATGTACAACTATGCATAAATATAATTTAACATCTAAAGCCAAAATATTATTTTCTGCAAGTTGGCAACAGCTTAATTTAACCGAACTTGCTGATTGGATTATTCAAGACAGCTTAGAAGTAAGATTTCAACTACAACTACACAAAATATTATGGAATGACGCCCAAGGCAAATAAAATGGAGACAAATATGCACACATGGCGCAGTGAAGCACCTAGCAACATTGCTTTAATTAAATATATGGGCAAAAAAAACCAGGATACTAATAAGCCAGCCAATCCATCTTTGTCATATACTTTAGACAAATTAAAAACCGTTGTAAGCCTTGAAACAGCAGACAGCACCAATGACATTTGGCAACCACTTATTGATGATAACATGCCAAATAGTATTACTCTGTCAAACCAGGCGCAGGTAAGATTTCTTAAACATTTAAACTTTTTAAAAGATTTATATAAAATTAAACAATCTTTTATAGTACGCTCTAATAGTAATTTCCCACAAAGTTGCGGCATCGCAAGCTCAGCATCAAGCTTTGCAGCTTTAACGAAATGCGCAATTAACGCATTAGCAGAACTTACAAATTCAGCAGCAGCATCCATAAGTGAACAAGCTAATTTAAGCCGCCAAGGTTCTGGTTCTTCGTGTCGTTCATTTTTCGCACCTTGGGCAATTTGGGATGAAGATGGCGTGCAAAACATAAATTTACCTTATCCCGAACTACATCACGAAGTGGTTATTATTGATAATGCACCTAAACAAATTTCTTCGTCTACTGCGCATAAACTTGTACAAACAAGCCCGATGTATCAAAACCGAGATAAACGCGCAGAAAATAATTTACAAATCTTACTAACCGCATTAAACCATAAAGATTGGCATTTAGCTTATGAAGTATGCTGGGAGGAGTTTCAAGATATAAAGAATTTATTTT
>CAZADN010000156.1:0-4772 GCA_964483895.1 uncultured Legionellaceae bacterium | reverse complement strand
ATGAATTTAAATTTTTTGTATACGATTTTGTTGTCTGTGACAAAGACATGTCTTCTCCTAACATCTTTTTTGGATAAGTTAAAAAAATGGGCGATACGTATAAGACAATAAAAACCATTGTCTTTAGTTTGAAGTAGGTCCCATCATCAAGGCCATGATCTTAAGAAAATTCGTGCGAGCATGTCTTGTTAAAATAATAAACAAAAATCCATTTTTCTGCGC
This sequence comes from uncultured Legionellaceae bacterium, assembly GCA_964483895.1. Taxonomy (GTDB): domain Bacteria; phylum Pseudomonadota; class Gammaproteobacteria; order Legionellales; family Legionellaceae; genus 2-12-FULL-35-11. The sequence goes on along the minus strand of CAZADN010000156.1, from coordinate 4,550 downwards.
TTATGGGTATATAGACATGAGGCGAGCGAATGTGTTGAGTCAGCACGGTATTTGTCAAACTTTCACGCAAATTCCCAATTCTTTCCTAAACTTAATGACCTGAGTCCAATGAAAAATTCATAAACAATCAGATTATAAGAGGGGTTCTCAGCTTTGCTATTCAAAACACTCCTGGTATGTTTTGCATGCTACTATATTAAAACAAATTGATCAATACATTATTCATCCACTTGAGCAATTTAGTATCAAATAATGGTGTTTCATCAAGCGAAGGATCATGACCATTTCTTTCGAAAATCCTGAGTTCACTAATAAATCCTAGAGATCAATTCAATCCTACTCATTGCATGGATGACTGTTTTGTTGCGCTAATTTGAGTTTTTTGAAATAATCTAATTCAAGGAATTTACCAAATAAGTCCAAATATGGAAACGAAATCTCTTTTTACATCTTGTGCCAAACCTATTTATAAGCATGCTATTTTTACGTTAATGTTTTTTTTATCTATAACTGATACCTACTCAACATCTACTGCCAGAGAATTATTTTCACATCAATGGCAGAATGAAAGACCTTTGGTTATCTTTCATTATAAAGCAGGTGATACAAAAACCATTGGTTTTGAACAACTTGTTTTTTTAAGTTCTGAAGATTGTCAATCAGGATATATTGCACATTATCAAAAGATACCTTCATCAAAAGGATTTTCTATCAAGCCGAAAGAAGACTTTGCTTTGCTTTCTCAAACAACTTATTTAACAGCGAAATCTATCTTAACTTCAGAAGAAATCTCAAGAATTCGTTCAGTTATAATCCGTTTTCATGGCATACATCAAGAACTTCCCAGATTTTTGACAGCATGTAGTGATGAGGGTATCAATTGTTGTATTAGCATAGAATGCTCAAACTCTGCTGGAATTTGTTTACCAAAATATGAATTTCCACGACAGTCTTTTATTTTATTTGCAAAATATGACTAAGACTAGTTTTTAAAGGAAAATAGATTATTTTAAATAACGGTTAATTTAAATTCTCAAGCCTAACAACATGTTTTCCAAACGATTTTCAATACATATTCACAAGATTATCCACAGAATTTGTGGATAATCATCAAAGTAATTAAGCTGTGGATAAATGCAAAAACTATTTAATTTCAATTAATTACGCTAGCAAGAAATATTTTAATACAAGTTGCTTAAGCTAATCAAATAAAGTTATACACAATAATCATTTTGACTGTAATTACCCAACTAATCCTCAATTTTTTCATATGTAAAACGTTTAAGAACATTTGTATTTTCAGGATACTTATCGTTTAATAACTATTATTAAACATAATGTATGGTTTAATCAAAGGGAGCTAATATGCAACACGATGTTTCCATTCTCATTGATAATGTAGAGCTGAAGGGAATTTTGTGTGTTCCTAAAACAGCAAAAGGTTTTGTTATTTTTGTTCATGGTAGTGGCAGTAGTCGGTTAAGCGCTAGAAATCAATTTGTTGCAGAGGGCCTGAATTCACAAAACTTGGGTACTTTATTGTTTGATTTATTGACCTCAGAGGAAGAACAAATCGACAATGTGACCAGAGAATTACGCTTTAATATCGGTTTTTTAGCTAAGCGTCTCGTCAAAGTGACCCAATGGTGTAGAACGCAATCTCAACTTAAAACTTTAACTTACGGATATTTCGGAGCAAGCACGGGAGCTGCTGCAGCTATTGTTGCAGCAGCCGCTCTTAAACAGGATATTTCTGCGATTGTATCACGTGGTGGGCGTCCTGATTTGGCAAAAGTAGCTCTTTCTGAAATTGTTGCGCCGACTTTGTTGATTGTTGGCGGTTATGATGATGTCGTGATTGAATTAAATCAACAAGCATTTTCACAAATAACTTGTACGCATCAATTAGAAATTATTCCAGGTGCAACACATTTATTTGAAGAGCCTGGAACATTGGAAGAAGCAGCTAAATTGGCTACAAATTGGTTTATTCACTATTTAACATAACCCATCACACTTTTTTTATCCGGACACACATCCTTGATCAGTTTTTCAATAACTGTAACACCATGTTTTTTAATTTCATTCGCCGATACTATATTCATAATTAAGTACTTTTTAAAGTTTAATTTAAATCTATTTTAGATACTAAAACCAAGGTGTCAAATACAGAACAGGCGAAAAACAGTAATATCAGTATAGTTTAGGCCTATAATCTACAACCTCATCTAACACATCACCAGCCACATTATTTGTCCACAATGCAGACAAATTCAACCCAATTGAGGGCTTCTGCGCCTGCACTTCCAGAGCAGGGAATTTTGTTCTATCACCATGATGCTCAACCAATGTTTTACCGATATCCCGCCCCCTCAGCGAAGCAATTAATAAAACAGCTTCATCTTCTGGGACTTTCAGTGCTTGCCTTGCTTTCAGTTCTGCAACTACCTTACTGGCTTGCGCAATCTGGTCAGGAAGACGAGTGGGACGAGTAGCAGCTCCACACGCTTCTATAATCTCATCCTGCACTAATGGATTTAGTTTCTCATCATTAGCTGCAAATGCCTCTATAATTTGCTTAGCCTCATCTTTATTTAATGATGTTCGCTCACTATTCATAGCCACTTTGCATAACGCTTTTTTAAATGCCGAACTTATTATTTTTTCTTTCTCATAATGACTTAGTAATACATCAAGGTACTGGCGAAAAGCCCCCTCCAACATGTCTTTATCTTTTACCATCTCAGGATGTAAGTTACGCACTACATCTACCGCTTCAGATGATAAGGTTCCCACATACAAAGGACGGCCGGCTCTTTCATTAGCAATCCGCAATAAAGCAAGATCTGCAACACCTTTCTGCGCAGGCGTAACTGTAGGTATATGATTACGGTCGCGCACAGCTTCCATATGCCTGTATAATAGTGCTTCCGCTTCTTTATGGTTAAGTTGATACAATACGTTAATACCACTGACAAATTGCTTGATCATCGGTGTTCCACCACCAGCAAACCCTGTCCAAGGACGAGATTTACCAGCTTCATAATCTTTGACCACAAGTGAATTATTATCACGGACTATTTTAGCCAATATTTCTTCAGCTCTTCGTTGAAGGATTAATTGTGCTTCAGTAAATCCTTCATCTTTTATAACATGATGAGTCGCATTCTCTACATTATGAATACCGTGAATAGTGACATCCCTACCCAGCTCTTTCGCAACACTCTCAAAAGCAGCAGTGGTATGCTCCGAACGATCTGTTAAATGACTATGAAGATTAATTTCAGCATTGCGAAGCCGTTTACTGTCAACTGGATTTTCAAGCCTATGAGCTTCTTCTTTAATCATTTTATCGATAAAACGTAAAATCTCTACGCCATCTTGTGGTGCAAGGCTACCGCTAAAATCTTTAATACCACCTTGAATATGATAATGAGCATCCCCTGAAGTCATTCTCACATTCCTAAGCAAACCATTCACAACCCCTTTAGCCACCTCTATGTTTTTCATAAATACCGCATAAGACTGTTCATCACTTATCACATAATTATTAATACCTTGATAACGCAATTCTTTAATAGCAGCATAGGTAGTATCCTTTTGCATATCACGGTTATTGAAATGGAACAGGCGAATAATAATCTTACGGTTTGAACCAGCAATTTCAGCAAGTTTACGGTATGTTTCGCGGATAACATCCTGATTAACCTCCTCTAAACCAAACTGATGAGAAGATCGTTGTAACAACTCTAAAGGCAATGCTTTCTGCCCAGGTTTTGCAGGAGTTGCAGCAACAACTGCACGCCATACATCAAATGGATTATTATCGTGCATTGCTGGCAATTGATACCAAGTTCCACCGAATGCAACCAAAGACTTAATCCTATTATTATCTTCCGCATGGAATAATGTATTTATGGTACGGAAATAATTAATCATATCAGGCGTCATTCCAAGCCACCCTTTCATTGAAGACTGAACCCAGTCACGTGCTTCAATTGTTATCTTTCCTTGCTTGTTTCCTTTCGTGCTAAAATTTCGCATACCAGCAAAAGCAAGCCTCTTCGTACTAAAGAAATTCATATTTTCTTCCTCTAAAAATCATTTAATAACGCGCGCACATACGTAAGGCGAGATTCACGGGTATTTTAACGATACATAACCCTAAATCAACAGTTAAATCAAAAAATACTTAATAATATTATTTTATATATCGTATTACCTGGAGTGGTGCGATTTAAAGTGTGGTTAAATCTATTTTTAGAAACCGCAAAAAAAATCACACCCCTCCAATTAAATTTCAAACAAAACTAGATTATTTTAAATAGCGGTTAATTTAAATTCTCAAACTTAACAACATGTTTTCCAAACGATTTTCAATACATATTCACAATGTTATCCACAGAATTTGTGGATAATAATCAAAGTAATTAAACTGTTGATAAATGTAAAAACTCTTTAATTTCAATAAATTACACTAACAAGAAATATTTTAATACAGGTTGCTTAAGCTCATCAAATAAAGTTATACACAATAATCATTTTGACTG
>CAZADN010000155.1:0-4827 GCA_964483895.1 uncultured Legionellaceae bacterium | reverse complement strand
ATACCAGCAAAGACAGCCGCTTTTAAAACCGCTCCAGTAGAAGTAAAACGAAAAACTTGTTTTTTAAAAGGAGTGAACTGGTTTTCTTGGTATGCCTTTCTTTGAGGGCCATTTGCTTTTACGCAGACGGGACTAGAAAGAGATTACTTTATTCTTTATTGCCTATATAATACCATGTATAAGTATTTTTTTCCTTTGGCTGTGGTTTAACAACCGGATCAGAATTCGCAATATCAGTTACAAATCCTTCGTTAGTAGACTCTTCGTCTCCTTCATCATCAGCATTTTTAAAAAATAAACGATATGCAAGTAATGCCGCTAAGATAATTAACGGCATTTGATATTTTTTCATTTGATAACTATTCAACATATTTTCTTTTGTTAGGTATAACAATTTCAATTAATGTATGAATTTGCAGCATAACGCTTTTAACATTGTCAATAATTGACAAATTAAACTTCGTCGGTAGCAATCGTATCAATATCTCCAGCGCTATCGCTGTCAGTAGTATCCAAAGATTCATTTGTAACATGTATAAATTTTAAATAAGGCTTCCCAAAGGCTTTTCCTTCAAAGACGTTGCACAAAACGTTTTCAAAAACATCGTCTTGCGTTAAACAAGGCTGTTGTACATAAGACTGGTAAACAAAAATTAAACTCATTTTTTTAGTTTTTCTATTTCTATTTTTAATTCTGTAATTTGAATTTGCATTACTTCTAACTTAGCAAACGACATTTTTAAAAAATAAATGATCGTTATACCTATAAAAGATAACGCACTCAATAAAATTTGTGTTAAAGCTTCATTCATTTAAAATAAGTCAAATATTGCATAAGTAACACTTTTATACAAACCTGGAGAATTATTAAAACTCATAGGAAAACAAATAACTCTACCAATAAAATTCTGGTCAGGATAAACAGTAAATAAAGCGCCGTTAACATCAGTAATTATTAAACCAGCATAAGTGTTTAATAATACATCAAATTCTGATGATATATCTAATATTACCGCTACTTGATTAATTTTTAAAGATATAATACCAGCAGTTAAGCTAGTAGTCTCAATCTTATTAAAAATAATCGTATCATCTTCATTTGTGTATCTTTTGGTATTATTACCGTTTTTTAAAAGGCTTTTAAAACCCTCATAATTCGATAAACCAGTAATTAATTTAAATTGACATGCATCCATTATACAAAATATTCGGTAACACCATTACGCTTTAAAATTCGTTTTACTTCATCTTTTTCGCTTTGACTTAGTTCATTATCTAACCAAGTTGATAAAGGTAATTCATCGTTTAGTAACAAACCAAAAGAGCCTACAAAATCACCAGTGTAAGGGCGCATGCCGAATTCTTTTTTTAATTGCCTTGCGTCATAATCATTTTTGATGCTTTCAAAAACCTCATAAATTGGCTGCTCTTCTGTGCCATAGCCATGCATTGCATTTAATAATTTAGTTACCATTTCTTTATAAGCATAAACTGGGTAACTTAAACCGGATTGCGGTTTAATTGAATCTGAAAATTCTTCTGATTCGGTTTTACCTTTGAAAAAAGTATCATAAATAAAAAACGCAATTGCCGCGTAAAGTATTAAAGTTATTTGCATAATTACAAATCTTCATCATCAAAATCTTCTTCATCATCAAAAGATAATTCCTTATCATTTCGATCCTTTGTGAAAATTTGATTTTTATAATTAACTAAAGCAACTGTTATAAAAGGAATAGCATAAATTAAGGCTAGATTGAAAATCCATGACTCACGAGATTTAGCAATCAACCCCTTTATGCCCTTCATATCAGTATGATACTTTGACACATCGTCGTTAGCCTTCTCTTCGAGTTTGTTAATTTCATTTAAATCCGAATCAGAAATCTGACGAGCAATTGAAAAAAGCGCTTTTACTATGTTCATAACTTTTTTTTTTTAATTATTAATTAACGACGACGACGCATTCTTGAAGATCTACGACGAGCATTATATCTAACCATTGGTTTACGTCGCATCATTGGACGAGAATATGACATAGAACGACGCATAGACCTTCTGCGTTTAGTGGTTTTCTTTTTTTTACCCATAAACATCCAAAGGACAAGGGCAGCAACAATCCACCAGTATTTCTTTAAAATTTGCATTACTTTCCGATTTTAATAATTCCTGTAAAAATTAGAACCAACAAACCGCCAATAATGTATATTAAAGTTGTTTCTTGTTTCTTTTTTTGTTCTTCCATTTGCAAAGCCATTGCTTCAATCTCTTCTTTTTCCTTCTTTCCAAAAAGAGATTTTTCAACGTCATTTGTCGGTGCTTGGTCACCAGTATCTAAAGACTCTTTTGCCATAGCAATAATATCTTTTGCTTTACTTCCAAGGTTTATTATTTTATTCCAGTCCATGACTATTTTTTAAACGATTTAAAAATAAAATACAAAACAGCTAAACCGCCAAGTATATAAACTAAATACCAGTCGGAAGCTTTTCTAGCAGAAGGACCACCGGCAAAAGGATCATTCTCTAAGTAACCAGGTGGAGCTGGTACATTCGGTTCACTACCCTCTAAAACCTTCTTATACTCAGAAGGAGAATTAGAAGGAGTTTTAGCACCTGATAAAGGGTTAACAATAGCTGTTATAGCATTAGTTACAGAACCTAAACCGCTAGAAATTGCATCCGCCCACGCTTTATTTGGGTCAATACCCTGTTCATAAGCTGTAGTTTTGATTTCCATTTTATCCTGACTTTTTTCAAGTTTAGCAATATTATTGCCAACATCTTTTATAAGTCTATCCAAACGCTTTAACTCTTGTTCGTAGTTCTTTATTGAATCTCTCAATCGACCACGTTGTCCAACTTTAGCTGTAACAAGTTGTTCATTAGCTTTTAACAAAGCCGCAGAAACAAGTCTGCGGCTTTCTTCATGTTTAGCTAATTGAAGATTAAGAGATTCTAAACTTTCCATTAGATACCTCTTTTTTGAAGGTTTCTTTTTTGGATTTTCACAGCTTGAGCAAGACCACGAGATGCCAAATATTTTCCAGTAAGCACTGTATTTACATACAAGAAATTAGCACCCGTTGTAACATTTGCCGTATTAATAGATGCGTTAACTGTAACGTCATATAATGCAGCAGGCTCAACGCTATAAAGAACAGAACAGCCTTGGTTTGCTGTTTGAGCAATTCTAACTGGACGAAAACCGTCTAAAGTTGCAGCATCAAATCGGTCATTAACATATGCTGAACGAACTTCAACAGAAGTAAATGGATTAGTCGTTGCAGAATATGAACCTGAATTTAAAAGATAAATTTCGGAAGCACCGTCGTAAGTGAATGAAACTTGTTGACGTGAGTTATCAATTGGTTCATAACGTGGCAAATTGATATCTGTCTGAACAATTCCATTGGCTTCTTCTGTTACAAGATAAACGTAACTGTTTGCCTGACTGTTTGCATTAAAAATTGAAAGAACTTCAATATTTAAGTCAATACAATCGTCGCCACGTAAAATGATACCACCTTCTAACAAAGGTACGCGAATAGTACTTTGAGTAGTTGTACCACCACGCAAAGCGCCACGACATGTTGTACCAGATGCAGCAAAACTATAATTAGTCCAAGCTGATGGATCTTTCATGTCGATAAGACCTTTAATAACTGGTCCAACAGCGTTGAAACTAGTTGAGCCTTCAACGCCAGCTTGTTTGATGTTCAAAGTTGCGCGTAACTGAGTTAAGTTAAAGTCAGCGTTTGTTAACGCGGCAGCACCTTGACCCTCAATAAGGAGATAGCATTTATCAAATGATACTCCTTTTAGTGTTAGCGGATTGTTACCGCTTCTTAATTGTACTTTCATTATTCTTCAATTGTTGTTTCTGATTCAGTTGTAACGTCAGGTAGTGGAGCAGGTGTTTCCGTTACAGTTGTTTTACCTAGCATTGCTTTAATCTTGTCCCAATAAAAATATGCGACAACAACAGCAATAACCCACCAATATTTTTTAATAAAACTCATAAAAATTGCGTTTTTCGTAACTAATAATTGACAAATTTAAAAAAAATTGAGAAATACGCAACTAAAATTCAATATTTTTTGTAATCATTGAAACCGAAATACCATAATTAAATAAACAACGATGATATGAAGCATCCGTCCAATCCTGTTTAATTGTAATAGGGACTTTTGTTTCTGATAAATTCTTTTCTTCTAAAATGTTCTTATAGCGCGCATACGTTGCGCGACTAAAAGCACCCATTTCAAAAGCACGTTTTAAAGAGCCAAAGGTTTTAATATAAGATAAAACCTTAATTTTAACTCCCGAATCTTTTGGCGCTTCAACAATTGTTTTTGATATATGATCAATAGATTTATTACCAAGAGTAAATTTTTTGCGTATTTCCTCTTTAAACTTCGCATGTGTATAGTTAAAAAGCGATGGAGGTAATTTAGTACAATCCTTAATTCTCGAATTGCCCAAAGTAAAACGCTGAACGCTTTCAAACTCATTTCGTAAATAACGAGATATTTTACCTGATTTCTTTTGTTTTTTGTATTCTTGATAATCTGAATGATTAATTGATTTAAATTGAGTATTATAAGTATAAGCAATATTTGTTCTGGTAAACTTTTTTTCATATCGCAATATTCTATGCGACATTGATTCAATCTGATCCAAAAAAAGACCTTTGTATTTTGGTTTATCATTTTTTACAAATTCTTCTCCTTTGTGATAGATTTTGAGATAGTTGGACTTTGTTAACTGAATTAGTCCATATTCATAATTTAAACGGTCACCTTTAGACTGGTGTTTAAGCTTTATG
>CAZADN010000154.1:0-4914 GCA_964483895.1 uncultured Legionellaceae bacterium | reverse complement strand
CCAAATAAAAACCACAAAATCTCCGCTTGCTTACGGTCGCGGCTCGGATTCTGGTCACGCTAGTGCACGAGATCTAATGAGTGTTGGCAAGTTAAATCATTTGTCTTTTTATGTATTTGTCTGCTTTCATAAAAAATACTAAGAGTGGATAAACTTATAACTACCGATGCTGTAGGTACAAGTATTTCTTTTAAGGCGACTAGTGTATCTACTAATGCAGACATAACGTTTGGCATATGGTCTGGTAGATAAATTGCCGTCAATGCTGCAGCAGACCCAATTGCTAATAATATAGCTCCTGCTAAAAGTAGGCCATCTAGTTTAACGCTTTGCATGTTGCTGTCTTGGGATGTGAGGTCGATATTTAGATTTAATTCTTCATTCCGGACTTCAACTTTTGTAACTTCTCTCTCAGCGGCTGTGTGCTCAATATTTTGGTTGTCTACGGGTGGTGTTTTGGATTGAGTTGAAATGGTAATTGAATCTAACATTTCAGTTTGTTCTCTAAAAGAAGATAAATCCCCTAAATCCGTAAATTTCCCATGATTAATAAAATCAATAAATGATGGATTGTTTATATTATCTTTAAATAATGAGCCATATTCTTCAAACATTCGAGTGGATACTGTGGATTTTATTCTTTCAAATATAATAGAAATGTCTGAGTCTCTATCAATGGATTCGACCAACAGTTTACACATTTTACGATCCTCAGGAGACTCTGATTGTTTGAGTTTCGTTAAATAAGTCAAAGCCTCTTCTCGAATCACTTGGGGCAATTTCTCTAAAGCGGCCTCTTTGGTAATTGCAATGATTTCAACATCATGGATAATGGTATATAGTTTGTCCATCAATTTATTAAATGTACCTGCGAGACAGATAGATTCATCTTCTTCTGCTCCATCATCAACGGGAGGTTCATCTTCTGACAAATTATAACCGCGCTGAATCTCATACAGGCCTTCTATAAATAGTTTTTTTGCGTCGTCTAAAGAGCATGCACTAACTCGATTATTCTTGTCGTGTATCGCAAGCCATGATAAGGCCAATAATTGTCTAGTACTCACGTTTGAACCAGGATCTGTAAATGCGTAATCATCTGCGGTCAATCGCACAATACACGCTTTTGCCGCCCTGTGTTGCAACGTGTTATTAGGCAAGGAATTAACATATTTAATAACTTTTTTAATTGTACTAGCAACATTAAGTTCTTGATAATAACGAAGCATTAGCCGATTAGCAGATTCTGATACTGTTTTATGCACACTGGCTGTGTGAGTGCTTTGTGCTGTATTCAGTCTACGGCCGGCTCGTTGCAAAATGGGCTCGCGAATACCCAGTGTTTCATCTACATAGTTTACAAATGCTTGTGCACCATCTTCGGGATTATGCTGATGATTTTCACAAATCTGTATCATTCTATTAAATTGTTCTTGAGTAAGTTGTCTTATCCAAGACCATCTGTATCTTGCTTCATCATTGCCAAATAGCACTGCAGAGTGCTGTGTTAGTTTTGAAAAGTTGTCTTGGGTAAGTAATCTATTATTAATTAATAAGGATATTACAGATGATAAAGATGTTAGAAAGGTAGACGTCAGAACAGCTTCACGATTAGATTGTGCCATGTCACCACTCAGTAGGTGAGCTCTTTCGAGATTGCAAAAAATCCAAGAAACTTGTTCAGGACTCTCATGCCCCATCACGGCATCGAAATTAGCTTGCTTCTCTGGTCCGACAAGTCCATTTGGGTTAGCCATAGATAGCCGATAGGTCGCCTCGCTCATAGCTATTGGGTTTGCGTGACTCATTATGGTGTCAAAATTCTTCTGTGCTGAACTGTCTCCTGTTATATCTTTTAGATTGAAAAAAGCTTTATTAATACTCTTGGGGTTAGCATGTGTCATTAGTGCATCAAAGTTTGTCTGTGCATGTGGGCCTTGAAGCAGTTCAGCTGGTTTTAAATAAAACGCAATTACACCTATGATGTCTTGATTTGCAAATTTAAAACGCTCCATATTTTGATTGGCGTTTGGTCCAGATAATAGTCCTGATTGTATAAGATTTTTTAGAGCATAAGCGGAGCTACAAGGGTCGTCATGTTCTTCAATAGTTCTAAGATAAGAGTTTTCCGTTGAGCTTATTTTTAAGACGTTAATGGCTTGTGCTATTTTAAGTGGTTGTGAATGATTTGCTACGTAATTGCGTATGTCTAATGAAGGAGGATTAGGATAGTCAAAGTGGTATAGTTCATCCAGAGCTTTTACTACTTCTTCAAGATTACTTAGATGTTCAATTAAAATATTGAAATTTTCTTGTGCTCTTTGTGTTTTACGGTTGTAAGATGAATCGGAAAATAATCTCTGATGAAAATAAATATAGGTCGCTTCTTTGAATGACTCTGGATCTTTTAGTTGAGATATTGCTGTACGATTTAAGTCGCTGGATTGAGATGTGAATAAATCTGTCTCAGCAAAATTACTGATTATTGAGCCCATCCCTTTGGGGTTATGATGCTTTGCTACAAAAATACAGTTATCTTTTGTAGGACTGCCGTAGAAATCAGGATTGCTATACAACGCCCTAAGGCCATCAATTATATTTGCTATATTGTATGGATTAGCCATTAAGTTTTCAAAGTTTACTTGCGCCAATTCTCCACTTAAAAATCCTGAGTATGTTAGGTTTTCTGTTTTTGTGTCAGGTCTTTGCTTTTTAAAATCTTCGTCGTTTACAAGAGTTGTAAAAATATCTGGATTCTCCAATTTAGATATAGCCTCACGATTATTTTCCTGAAGTAAATTCGCTTTACTCAAATAGATGAGGGCGCGGGCCAAACTTTCTGGATTAGCATGATTCGCGATAGCGTCAAAATTTGCTTGCCCGGATTCTCCAGATAGTAAATTGTGTTCATGCAAAAGTGTCCAAGCTTTCGCATGAGGAGAATGCAAAAAAATATCTAGTCCTTTAAAGACTTTTCTTTGAGCGAAATTAGTATTCTTTAATGCTGATAAGAAAATGTCACGATAGTTACTTGCATCATTAGACAAAGTCTTTGCCAATGGTCCGGGAAATAAGGCGTGACTTACAGTTCCTTTAACCGTTGTTTGATAATAATTCTTTAGAATTTGTATATTTTCATAACCGTTTGGCATAATCTCTTTTTGTCTATATTGTGTTATCAGAAGCATGATTATATATAAATTAGAGTTTAATTGCTATATTTTAGGGCATATTTTATCAAACATAACACGAATTAATGCTTATGTATAAAAGCGCAGTATGCGTTAGTTGTATATTTGTTGGCAAATCAGATTCGTGAGAAAAGAGCGCAAAAAGCCTAAAAATCTACAATTTGAATCCGAGCCGCGACCGTAAGGGAGTGGAGATTTTCCAAATAAAAACCACAAAATCTCCGCTTGCTTACGGTCGCGGCTCGGATTCTGGTTTTAGTTGGATTCTGACTCGCGTTTCCATTTTATGCTGCAACCAAGGCTTGGTTTTTGATCTGCTGGAACGGTTATATTAGTTAATATATGGTCTAAAGCCCGTCGAATAGAGTTGCCTGTTACTTTTATATTGTTGCCTAATCTTGAGTCGTCAAATTGACCGCGGTACACAAGGGATAGGTTTTTATCGAAAATAAAGAAATCAGGTGTGCATCTTGCATCATATGCTCTTGCTACTTCTTGAGTTTCATCGAAAAGATAAGGGAATGGGAAATTGTATTCGTGTGCAAGTTTTTGCATGTTTTCTGGTGAGTCGTCAGGGTAGCTTGAAATGTCATTAGAATTAATAGCTACAAAACTGATATTCTTATCTTTATATTCATTTGCTACTTTGGGTAATTCTGCGATTATGTGCTTAACATAAGGGCAATGATTACATATAAAAAAAATGACGGTAGCTGATTGGCCTGCAAGCTTTTTCAGACTAAATGCTTTGTTAGATATAGTATCAGTTAACAAAAAATCTGGTGCTTGTGTACCAAGTGGCAACATTGATGATGGAACTTTAGCCATATTGTTTATCCTTTTAAAATCTGCTTACCAACGTAAAAATATACCTTTACTAATAGAGTCTTTAACTACTTGGCTTTGTGGCTTATTCGTCGAAACCCAATAGTTACCCATATTGCTTATTGCAAATCTGACTCGAGGATATTGACAAATTTCTAGTACTTCGCTGCACTTTATCTGAACTCTTTGCCCATTTTCATTTGCAAAACAGCTGAAATGCATGTTTTTAACATCAGAAGCAAATGCCGACCATCGGTTTGCTGATATTTTGCATTCAAGCTTAGGGCTCATAAATACTTCCGGATTTGTTTCATGATTTTCTAATTCTATGTTTCTATTAGATTTATTTTGAATTAAATAAAACGCCTGGTTGCCATTTTCATTAATAATTAAATAATCAGTGCTAAATCCAAATCCTCGTACTTCACAACCTTTCGGAAAGAATCCAGGAACTTCAGCGTACGAGCTGCTGATTAAAATAGAACAAACAATAGCAGTAGCTAATTTTTTATAAGGTGTCATAATTACCAAAAACTGTTACGAATAATGTAACCATATTTTAATTGTAATTAAACAGAAAATCCATCGTTTAATAGAGGATATATGATGAAATTTACAACTATTAATCCAGCTACAGAATTGCCAATAGCAACTTATCATGGTATGAGTGGCAAAATGATTGATGCTGCCATTTTAAAATCCCAAGAAGCTTTTGAGAATTATAAGAAAACTTCTTTCATTACCCGGCAAACATTAATGTTAAAAGTTTCTGAAATACTAGAATCACAGCAGTTGGAATTTGCTAATCTAATCACTCAGGAAATGGGTAAACCATTAAGTTTTGCCATTGCTGAAATTCAAAAATGCGCATTAGTTGCAAAACATTATGCAATTAATT
>CAZADN010000153.1:0-4955 GCA_964483895.1 uncultured Legionellaceae bacterium | reverse complement strand
ACTGCCTTCCCATTCTTTAATATCATGCACATCTCTATCTTCAGGAGCTATATTAAAATCACCCAATACAACTAAATTAGGATATTTGGTTAATTGTGTTTTTAAGTAATTCGTTATACTTTTAAGCCACTCTAATTTATATATGTATTTTTCTGAGTCTATAGCGCTTCCGTTTGGGACATAAAGATTAATTATGCGTAAATCCCCAATTGAGGCACTCAGTAATCTTCTTTGTGGATCTGGAAAATTTGGAATTTCATTTTCAATATTACTTAGCGGCTCTTTACTAATAATAGCTATTCCATTATAAGTTTTTTGGCCTGAAAAAGAGACGTGATAACCCATTTCAGTGAAAATTGATTCAGGAAAATCGGCGTCGATTACTTTGGTTTCTTGTAAAGATAAAATATCTAAATTTTCTGAAATTAGTAACTCTCTAGCTTGTTCAAGACGTATTTTTAGTGAATTTACATTCCAGCTTGCGATTTTTATTTGTTTATTCATTATGCATCTTTATATGTAATTATTAATGGGGCATGATCGGAAAATTTAGTTTCGCGATAGATTTCGGTTGAATTCACAAGTTCAATAAAGCCTTTGGTTATAACTTGATAGTCTATTCTCCAACCAACATTGTTTGCCCAAGCATTAGCGCGATTAGACCACCAGGTATATTGATTAGCTTCTTTATTTACGACGCGAAAGGCATCTGTATATCCCATAGGTCCAAAAAGCTCATCAAGCCAGGCGCGTTCTCTTGGTAAGAATCCAGAGTTTTGTTGGTTGCTTTTCCAATTTTTTAAATCAATATTTTGATGGGCAATATTATAATCACCGCAAATTATAAGTTCTTGGCCACTTTTATTTAAAGATATTAAATGGTCTTTAAGTTTATCTAAAAAATTATATTTTACTTCTTGGCGTTCATCTCCACTAGTTCCCGATGGTAGATACATAGAGACGATACTAAAATTATTATAATCAAATTGGATATATCGACCTTCAGTATCACAATTAGTAAAGCCTAAGCCGCGAATGACATTTAAAGGCTTCTGTTTTGCATAAATTGCAACGCCACTATAACCTTTTTTAACTGCATCATAATATTCGCAATGAAAACTTGGAGGAAAAAAAGTTGCGTTATTTAATTGTTCTATCTGGGCTTTAGTTTCTTGAATACAGACAAAGTCTGCATCTTGAGAGTTAAGCCATGTGTAAAAGCCTTTGCTGGCTGCCGATCTTATGCCATTGGCATTAAATGTTATTATTTTCATTGGTTTTGTAATTGTTTTGTAATTGATGCTATACGAGCGCCTAGGTGCTTTGATAGTTGAATTTCGTCTTGGCTAAGATTATTAGTATTTTCTTGGCCAGAGATATGGGTTGCTCCATAAGGTGTGCCGCCAGTTTGTGTGGATGATAACGATGGCTCTGTATACGGTAGACCTAAAATTAGCATGCCATGATGGAGTAAAGGTAACATCATACTTAGTAAAGTTGTTTCCTGGCCTCCATGCGTGCTCGCAGTTGAAGAAAATACACAAGCAGGCTTGCCAACTAAATCACCAGTTAACCACAGTGATGATGTAGTATCAAGAAAATATTTAAGAGGGGCGGCCATATTTCCAAAACGAGTTGGGCTACCTAATGCAAGACCTGCGCAATTTTTTAAGTCATCAATACTTACATATGGGGCGCCATTATCAGGTATGCTTGGTTCTGTTGCTTCACAAGTTGTAGAAACTGGTGGAACGGTGCGTAATCTAGCTTCAATTCCATTGATACTTTCAACTCCTCTGGCAATGTATTTTGCAATGTTCGCAACAGAGCCTGTGCGTGAATAATATAGAATTAGGATATATGGTGAATTTGACATATTAACTTTAAAGTTTGTTGATTTTGGTAAAGAATCTCTTAAAAATCATAATAAATCAAGTATTTTTTAGACTAGTTAAACGCTAGTAACCAGCAAAATATTTTAGTATAATGTTTATACTTTTGCCGATTTTTTCATAGGAGGATATTTTGACAGAAGTAGTTAAGCATTCATTTAATAATAGTATGGCTATTGAGTTGACTTCTGCTGCACGTCTTAGGGTTTTATATTGTTTGAATGAAAATAAACATATTGGAATGCGTTTGTCCCTAAAAAAAACAGGATGTTCCGGTTTGTCTTATGTTTTAGATTATGTCAGTGCTCCTCAGGTTGATGATATAGAAGTGGAGCTGTCGCATGATAAATTTATTTATATTGAGAAAAAAAGTTTCCCATTTTTAAAAGGCCTGAAGATAGATTATGTTCGTCAAGGTATTAATCAAAAATTTACTTTTGAAAACCCAAATCAAACTGGACAGTGCGGTTGTGGTGAAAGTTTTAGCGTAGAGAGTCCTGAATAACTTCATGATAATCTTTGTACACGACAAAAACGAGATTGTCTTTCCCGCGCAGGGACGACAAATCGGGAGCATTTTAATTTTTGTCATGTACAGAGCATGATAACAATCAAATAAATAAAAAATGATCTTAAAGTTTTTCTTTTGTTACCATAGGGTAAAATATATATCCAAAGAGTTTAACAATGTCATATTGAACTAAATGATGATAAAAAAAGCTTGATTTTTATCCAAAAAATGTTATTTTATGTAACTTTTTACTGATGCACCAAAGTTTTTAATGAATATCATTAATTCAATGTTTACATACTTTGAGATATTTGATACTATGTTACCCATGATGCCTATTCGTTAATAAAAAACATTGGTGTTTTTAACTTTTTTAATTTGGAGAATAAAAAAATGACTTTATCAACGCAAGAAGTTCAACATACAAATGAGGCCTTATCGGGGCAGGTAGTTGCTACAGTAAAAGCGTATTTAAGTGTTGCTAAGAGCAAAAGTGCTAACTTAAACCTTTATGAATTGATAATTGAAGAAATTGAAGCGCCTCTTTTCCGTACTGTTATGGAAATGACACGTTATAATCAATCTAAAGCAGCTAGGGTTCTTGGTGTTAGCCGTGGGACTTTGCGTACGAAGCTTAAGCGTTATTTTGACGATGAATTTATTGGTACACGTGGCCAGTAAAAATATAGTAAGTTAATATTTCATGCGTTTTGGTATAGAAATTTGCTTGTTATTCGAAGTTATTCAATTGGGCTTTGTTGAGATCTTTGGCAAAGCTTGTTTATAGTTTCCTTTCTTATTAATAACTCACCTTACGCAGCATCCTCTTTTTTACATCTTCGTGAGAAAAATACTGTGCTGCGTAAGGTGAGTTATTAATTGCTTGTTGAAGTAAATCCTTTATAATATGGCTAAACCTAAGCTTTATATCATTGCAGGGGATTACATAAATAATGTTAGTTTTTAGATATTTAGCCAAAGAGGTTTTCATAACTTTAGTGGCTTTAACTAGTATTTTATTGCTAATTTTTCTTAGCAATCAAGTTGTTATCTATTTAAATAGAGCTGCTAGCGGCATTATTCCTGGTATGTTAGTTGTACATCTTATGGCTCTTGAATTACCTAATATGCTAAGCCTACTTTTGCCGCTTGGGTTTTATTTTGCTATTTTATTGGCATATGGAAGATTGTACGCTGATAGTGAAATAACAGTGTTAAAAGCTTGTGGCTTTGGAGGTTTGTTACGTTATAGCCTTGTGATGGCATTATTTGTTGCAATCATTACTGGAATTATGGTGTGGAATAATCCCATTATAGCTTATAAACGCGCTAAACTTTTACAAACTACAGGGGTGAAGACATTGATTCAAACTATTATCCCAGGTAGATTTCGAGCGCTAAATAATGGGCATGAAGTTTTTTATGTGGAATCAATGAATAGTAGACATACTAGCGCTGAGAATATTTTTATTGCGAGATTTGTTGATAAGGATAACAAACACTCTTGGGATGTTTTGTGGGCCGATAAGGCTTTTATCGAGCAGGATAAAGATAGTGGCTTAGATTATCTGCTTTTAAATAATGGCAAAAAATATCTTGGCTTTCCTGGTAATGCTGAGTTACAAATAGCAAGTTTTAGTAATGCGCGTTTGCGGTTACCTAATCCTGAAGTGGTTGTGAAAAACGATATCCGGGCAGTGCCATTTAAAGAGTTGTTACCTTATAATAATGCTGACAAAAAGAAAGCAGCTGAATTACAATGGCGAATATCAATTCCTTTAATGATTTTCCCTTTAACTTTAATCAGTGTTCCTTTAAGCAGAGTAAATCCTCGTGGTGGAAAATTCGCTAAAATGTTACCAGCAATAGCCATTTGCATATTGTATGCAAATTTTATGTTTATAACTCGCGATTGGATTATCGCAGGTAAAATACCAACATGGCTTGGTGTTTGGTGGTTGCATCTGTTAGTTATATCACTTGGCTTATTTTTGATATGGCGAAATAGGAGGGGTTAGATGTTATTAATTGATAGATATATTACTAAAACTGTTATTTCAGCCATTATTTTAGTAATTTGCATGTTAACAGGATTGCAAATATTTATTCTTTTTGTAAATGAATTAGGAGATTTAGGTAAAGGTGATTATGGAGTTGTGCAGGCTCTTATTTTTGTGTTAATGACTATGCCGTATCAAGTTTATCTTTTTTTGCCGATGGCGAGTTTGCTTGGTTGTTTGATAGGCTTAGGCGTTATGGCTAACGCAAATGAGTTAGTGATAATGCGTGCATCTTGTATGTCTATTGGTAAAATTACTAGGATTGTGTTAAGAGTTGCGATTGTTTTAATCTTGATTGTGACTATTCTTGGTGAGTTTGTATTTCCTAAGCTTATTTTAAACGCATCGGATAATAAATTTGAAGCTATCAATTCCGGACAAACTTTAGTAACTAATAAAGGGGTTTGGCTGCGTTTACACAATGATTTTATAAATATATCCAATGTGTTGGCTGATGATAATATATAAAATATTACCCATTTTCACTTTGAT
>CAZADN010000152.1:0-4974 GCA_964483895.1 uncultured Legionellaceae bacterium | reverse complement strand
AATTATGCGCTTTATATAAGCTATAGATATATTACTACCGCAAAAATAGTAGATTTTGGAAAAGCATTTCAAGGGCATATTGCCAATGTTGGTGGAACCTATAGGTTTGATGGAAATAAATATAAGTAGGGATTGATTTAGCATGTATAAAAATATTATTAAAATAATTGCATTTGTATTATTACTTATATCCAATATAGAAATACATGCAATAACCCCAAGAAATGATTGGTACGCTGGTATATTTTTAGGACCTAGCGCAACTTCCGGCAGTAAAGTTGAATTTGATAAACAAGTCACTATTTCTGCAGCTAATGTAACACTTTCCACAAGCGCTGCGCAAACTAAGTATACAGTATTAGGAGGTATAGGAGGCCAAATTGGACATAGATTTTGTGACAAATTTCGCGTCGAGGGAGAATGGTATTATAACAATAACCCAATAAGTACTTTAGAGCTTTATAACTATTCATTAACCAATTCAGTATATCCTGCTTTCGATACAGTTAATGTGCCTGTACAAACTTTTGAGAGTATAAATACAACTTCTAATACAAATGTTCAGGGAGACACTAATACTGGTGCCTTAATGTTAAATGTTATCTATGATCTTTTAACAATCAATCCAAATAGTGATGGATATAACAAAATTTCACCCTTTGTAGGCGCAGGCGCCGGTTATGCATTCGTACAAAATGCCATGCAAATATATCGCCGAACAACCATTGACCCAGCGAATGATCCATACCCAAATAGAGAAGTAGTAAATATATTGCAACAACGCTACATTTACGCTGGCCAAGCTATGGTTGGTATTAATTATTTTATGGATGACTTTACCTGGTTTGGTATAGATTTTCGTTATTTCACAACTGGATCTTCAATTGCAAGATCTAAATATACCTTTACAAATGACTTTAAAACACCACCTGACAACATCAAAACTGTCTCAAGTAACATATCGCTATTTAATAATAAAACCCAAATTCTCTCAGCAAACTTATCCTTCAGTGGAACTTTAAACTTCTTATAACTATGAATAATTATAAAATTTTACCATCAATATTATCTGCTAACTTTCTAAACCTAGGTCAAGAAATTACAGATGTAATAAGTGCTGGTGCGGATATGCTACATATAGATGTAATGGATAATCATTATGTACCAAACCTAACCTTTGGCCCATTTATTTGCCAGCAAATTCGCTCTAAATTTGCAAACTTGCCAATCGACGTGCATTTAATGACGAATCCAGTTGATGAACTCATCATTCAATTTGCGAAAGCAAAAGCGAATAGAATTAGCATCCATAATGATGCTACAATTCACTTGGATAGGAGTTTGCAGCTAATTAAAAGTCATAATATCCAAGCCGGTTTAGCTTTAAATCCCGCGACAGATCCAAATATAATTGAATGGTGTAAAGAATATTTAGATTTTGTTTTAATAATGACAGTTAATCCTGGGTTTGGTGGACAAAGTTTAATTAAAAGTGTTATTTCCAAAATAGCATTTATTCATGAAAAATATCCACATTTAGCTATTTGTGTTGATGGTGGAGTTAACGTAAATAACATTAAAAGTTTAGCAAAAGTAGGTGCACAGGAGTTTATTGCAGGATCTGCTATATTTACCAGTGGTAATTATAAAGATACTATTAACCAAATGCGTAAACAATTAACAACTGATTAAATCATGAATAAAATATTAAATCTTGAAGATAACGCAACCAAACAGCATATGAAATGTCGTCACACCTTAAATTTATTAAAAAAGTTGCTTTGTATTTATTTTCTTTCCGCCTTATCCTTCAGTAATCCCGCACTAGCAGATGAAGAATACCTTCATAAATTTCAAACCTATCAAAAATACGTTGAAAATGTTCCTGATGTTACCGATAATGATTTCATTAATTTTATTGCTATCCCATCGCCATTAACTAATAGACTACGTGAAAAATTATTATATAAACTTGCTAAAAAAAATGATTTAAAAAATTATTATAAATTTTATCGCCCTTCAACTGACATAAGTTTACAGTGTTATGCTTTGCAAGCGAGGCTCCAATTTGAAGATAAAAATGCCGTTATTAAAGATATCTTACCTTTATGGTTAACTGAGCGGTCACAACCAGAACCTTGTTCAAAAGTTTTTCATGTATTACTATCTGATACAAAAAACAATAATAAATATATCAATCAAAGAGTTTCTATTGCCCTTTTAAATAGAAATTACTCTCTTGCAAGCTATTTACTTAAACAATCTAAACCAGCACAATCTGAAAAATTGCGGCTTTTAAATCTTGTACAAAGTAATCCACAAAGAATTACCCTACTAACTCCAGGCGAACTTAACGGCGATTTGTATTTATATGGCTTAAAAAGAATCGCAAGACAAGACCCTAAACATGCTATTAGATTATTTGATCTCCCTAAAGCTAAAACTATTATGAGCCAGAAACAGCAACAAAATTTTTTAGCTTACTTTGCTCTATATAAAGCAATGCGTAACAATGATGATGCGCCATTCTGGTTAGAAAAAGTTAATAAAGATTCGTATACAGATGCCTTAACGGATTGGGAAATGCGTTACGCAATTGGGCATAGAAATTGGCAACAATTATTACATTTAATTGAACTATCCCATGATAAAGAGAACATACGTTTCCAATATTGGCAAGCACGCGCATATGCTTCCATGGGTAATAAAATTAAAGCAAAAGAAATTTATGAAAAAATTAGCACTCAACGCAACTATTATGGATTCTTAGCCAGCCAAAAACTTAAAAAACCACTAACTTTAGTAAATGAAGAAATAACGCTTAGAAAAAATATTTTAGCGTCATATAAACCAGTTATGGATGAGATTCAAAGACTAATAAGAACCCACCAAGATTTACAAGCTTCAAGAATGATAAACGCGTTTAGCAGTGAGCTTGGTAAGTCTGAATTAAGTGCGTTTGCATATTGGGTTGGAAAAGAATTAAACTTAAGCGGTAAGTCTATTTATTTATGCAATAATGACGATCTATTTAATCAATTAACCCTAAGATTCCCACTAACATACAAAAATTTTGTCTATAATAGCTCGAAAAGTTTTAATATTCCTGCACCGCTTATCTATGCGGTTATCAGACAAGAAAGTGCTTTTTTTGAAAATATAATCTCACCAGTTGGTGCAACTGGTTTAATGCAAATAATGCCTAAAACTGCACTTCACGTCGCAAGGAAGCATAATATCCCCTACAATGGCCCCAAAGATTTAAATATTCCACATAAAAACATTCATATAGGTGCTGCTTATTTAAAACAATTAAGTAAATCTTATAACAATAACTTTATACTTATGGCGGCAGCTTATAATGCCGGTCCTCAGCAAGTTAACTATTGGTATAGAAATAACCCTCATACAGAGATGGATATCTGGATAGAAACTATCCCGTGGGCCGAAACTAGAAATTACATTCAAAGCGTAATAGCATTTTATGCAATTTATCAATATAGACTATACCAAAAGCATACATTGGCCGAGTTTGCTAGTTATTTTTAATAGACAAATAGCGTTCAAACTGATAACATTTCAATTTTACGTATTTTGCAAGGATTTTGGATACGATGTCTAAGGTAAATACTAATCAAGCAAATTTAAAAAATAGTAACGAATCTAACAGTAAGGCTTGGCTTGTCTGGGGTCTTGCATGTATATTTTATTTCTATGAGTTCTTATTACAAGTATCTCCAGGCGTTATGAGCAACGAACTTATGCGTGATTTTAACGTTACTAGCCATACTCTTGGTATTTTATCTGGAATATATTTTTATTCTTATGCCTTTATGCAATTACCTGGTGGGGTAATGATGGATTATTTCGGGCCAAGGCGATTATTAACTATTGCAACCGCAATCTGCGCTATTAGCACTATTGCCTTCGGTATGACAGATAGCTTCTTTATGGCTTGTACTGCAAGATTAATGATTGGTTTTGGATCTGCGTTCGCAGCCGTTGGCGCTATGAAATTCGCCTCAAACTGGTTTAGCACAGAGAAGTTTGCGTTATTAACAGGGCTAATGGTGACAATTGGAATGCTTGGCGCTATTGGCGGCGAAGCGCCTCTTGCATTGATGATAGATAGTCTAGGTTGGCGTGAAAGCATGCAAATATTAGGCGTTGTTGGCATTGTTATAGCAATTCTAATCTTTACAGTTACCAGCGATAACCCTGTAAATATCAAAACAGCAACTGCTAAAAAAACTGATGAAGAGCATATAATCGCTAATTTATTAGTCTTACTAAAAAATGGTAAACTATGGTGCGTTGCAATCTACGGCGGCCTAATGTACATGGCGACTCCTGTATTCTGCGGTCTATGGGGAGTACCGTTTTTAATGTTAAAAATGCACCTACCTAAAGCAGTTGCTGCTAATTATATTTCTTTGATATTCATTGGCTGGGCTATTGGCGGGCCATTATGGGGTATTTATTCGAATAAAATTGGTTTACGTAAACGCGGGTTATACATTGGAAGCGTTGGTGCAATAATCACAAGCTTAATATTTATTTTTGTAAATTTACAATCAACTACTTTGTTACAAATATTATTATTCCTATTTGGAATATTTTCATCGGGATTTTTAACTTCTTTTTCCATAGCTAAGGAATTATGTAATAGAAATTGTGTTGCGACTGGATTAAGTTTTATGAATATGGTGAATATGATAGGAATTGCTTTAGCACAACCAGTTATTGGTTTTATTCTTGATAAAATGTGGAGTGGAGAAATACACAATAATGTCCGTATTTACTCTTTAGATGCTTATCACACTGCCCTAACATTGTTACCAGTTGGTATGATAATTGCTTTAATCCTGTTACCTAAAGTTCCTGAAACTTATTGTAAAAGTGTGGAGCAAAAGGATAAATAATGTTAAAAAAGCTGTATATTAAAACTAATGGTTGCCAGATGAATGAGTATGA
>CAZADN010000151.1:0-5066 GCA_964483895.1 uncultured Legionellaceae bacterium | reverse complement strand
TGCGCTGGGCTCGCACGCGGACTTGTTTACGGGGCGGAGCGCTTCGCTCAAACTTTATATAAAAAGCTAAATTTTAATAATTGTATTTTTAAAAAACCGTCGCGCTAGCGACTCATTCCCGTAAACAAGTCCGCGTGCGAGCCCAGCGCAGCGGCGTGCGGCTTTTAAAAAATTTTTAAATTCAATTTTAATATTCGTGCGTAGGCCCTAGTCAATACAATCTCTGCATTGTTATCTCCTAATGTGACATATAAAATTACATGTCCATATAGAAAATTAGCACAAATTCATTACTTTTCAATTTAGGGGTTTCCTATATTTGGAATTTTCTTATGTATTTTAAACAGGTTCTAATATAAAAAGAGTGTTTAAATAACTGTATCACCACTTCAATGTGTTACAATTTTTAACTGATTAAAGAAGATAGCACAAATATATTTTTTAACAATATCCCTAAGGCATTAATTTAGATTCAACACGATGCGCGCCGTTTGTATCTACTAATTGTAAACTTGTAATTAAGTTTTCAACCAAATACGAAACATGCTTTGGTATTTTAGTGTGTTTTGCTGCGGTAATATCTTTTAGAGCTGCAATTAAACTCTCTCCTTGGCATTCTTTAATGCAATTATTTAAACTATCTACCAAGCTATGTTTAGATGGCAATGCGTTAGCTAAATTCTTTGCTTGAATAACTATTTGATTTTTAAGCTCTGATTGCACTGCTTGGTACTCATCAGGACTAATGCTACCAGACAATACCGCCAGATGATAAGTTTGTAGTACGTCACTATGTATTTGCGTAGTTATATCGTACAAACGACTATATCCCTTACTATTTAGATTAGTGAACCAACGCTTTCTATTTTCGGATAAATCCTTGCTCATTATCACATTTTGCGTTTTATGTATTTCCATTATAATGCTTAAATAATAAGCACCTGGTGTATCTGTATCGCGATACTTATAATACATATTACTAAAAAACTTATCAGCTTGTATTTTACGGGTCTTATTAGCTGTTAACCAAAAACTGCTATAATAATTTTCATATGATTTAAACAATAGTTTATGACTCACATCTGGAACAACAAACCCAGGTTTTGTCTTATATCTACCAGCTACTGAAACACGCATTACCTCCATAATTTCATACATAACTTTAGAAATATTCCAACACCACTTATAAAGTTTTTCTCTAAATGTAGCTCTGTCAGAACTAACATTAACTGTAAATGGTTTATCTACCGTAGCCGATTTAAAAAGCTCCTCATGCTTGAGAATACATTTATTTTTAAAATTTTGACCTAGAAAATCCGCAAAACCACGATGAACAAAGCGCATTACTCTAATTCTCTCTTCTAAACCAATATCTAATCTTGTGAAATACTTATTAAAAAGACCATCATCCTTACTTAAACTCTGCAAAAGCCTAATAGTTTCCATAGCTTGCTTTAAATCATATGATTTACCACGAAAAGATGCAAATAACATATCTATAAGCTCTGAAGGCAATTCATCATCTGCAATTCCTTCAATAAACGCCACATATTCACTCAACTTTTCTTTAGTACAAGCATCTACCTCGAGTCTAAATTTGATTTTAATCCCAGCAAATTTATTTGCAGATAATTTCTGATAAACATTTATTGTTTGTTGTAATAATTCTACTGTTGGAATCTTATTTGCAAGATATGACTCTATGAAAATATCGCTAATATTATTAGGTGGCAAGTCTTTAGTTTGCTTGAAGACATCCAACGCCAAACGTAATTTACCAAGCTCTGCATCATTTCGATAAAATATAGTATAAAGTTGATGAAACTTAAAATACTTAATCTTACTCTCATATTCAAAAATTTCTTTTGCTATTGTTAAGTGATTATTTAACCAAACGGCATCAAATTTTTCGAGCCATAACTCATTTAACCTATTTATTTCATCTAATTTAAAACCCATAAATCTATTATCTGCAAAAGCTTTAGCGAAATAGACAATAGCTTTAAGCTTTCTCTGTATATCATCCACATCACCATTAGCAGATAATTCAAGCAATTGCCGTTCAAATAAATATACATATTCATTAGGAATAGATTTAACAATTTTTGCATAATTAATTAAATCGGCATTGATATTTGCATTAAAATTAG
Organism: uncultured Legionellaceae bacterium; assembly: GCA_964483895.1. Taxonomy (GTDB): domain Bacteria; phylum Pseudomonadota; class Gammaproteobacteria; order Legionellales; family Legionellaceae; genus 2-12-FULL-35-11. The sequence continues at coordinate 2,916 of CAZADN010000151.1, read as the reverse complement.
TTGCGGATAATAAAGCATAAAACCTATACTGCAACGAATCAGGCGCCACTTGTAACATTGTGACAGCTGCACGCAAACTATTATCATTAACAGTTGCCGCTTTATAATCTTCTGCAATTTTACGCATAACAACTTCATTAACACCATTACAATCTTTAATAATATCAAAGAAACTCTGGCTTTTAGGCAATGATAACCCGGCAAAGAATTTTGACCAATAAGTATAAGAAATCATTTTCACCGGATTTACAAAGCTATCTAATGATGTAACAATCCCACGTTTATATAAAAACTCATTGAAAATCAAAGATGCTTGCTCAATCAAAGTAAGTTTTTCAGTAAATTGTCCAATATCATACTTTCCAGGTACTGGCTGTAACTTATCAACTATAAATTCAACACTTGTATAAGGTGGTAATGATGTAACACTAGTTAAAATATCAATATTTCCAGACAACAACTTAATTAAATCATTATAACTTTTTTCATTATATCCAGGCCGTTTGCTTAAGAAATCTAAAAATACTCCATTTTTAGTTATGCCTTTTGCCTTTGCTGCTTCTCCTTTACTTTTGTGCTTTGAACTGGTTTTTTTCTTACTTGCTTTTTCTTCAGAAGGCAAAATAAACTTTGGCAATGTACTATATCCAGGTAAATAACTTTCTTGATTTACATTCACCAACAACTCAAATAATGGACGAATACCCTCAGGTTTATTTTGCAAAGCTTGAAGATTATTAATAACATATTGGGTAAATTTATTGATTTTCTCATCTAAGTTATTATCTTTATGTTCAGCAATAACATCTAACATGCTAATCAAATCAGCTTTATTACTTTCACGTAATAAAATCTCACCAACATCTTTATGTGCTGTAAAAAAGTCCTCAATTTTCTGTATTAATTGCTCATCAAATTTATCGGCATAACGATTTAATAATAAATCAACAAGATTTGTGGTAAAGTTTTCTGAAATTTTTTGTTCATAAATAAATACTGTATCGTATATTTTAAATGCCATTTGAGCTATACGATTTATTCTAACCACCTCGCGTGCTGACTGTAATGTAGATGGTGTTTTATCTCCTAATGCTGCAAAAAAAGTCTCTAACCAATGTGGATAATTTTCAAGTTTATGAGCATCAGTAACCTTAGTAAAATACTCAACAATATTTCTCCAAGTCCCTACTGAAATTACATAACATGCTGGGTATTTTTTAAATAGTTTACTTAAAGTGGCAAATAATTCCTGACGTCTACCTGTTTGCTCATTTGGAGGGATAACCTCAGCGAAAAGAGGCCCTGAAGATTTATATTCACCCCCATCAAGTTCATTTTCTAAATCGATAACTGTAGTCGGCGAACGTCTTAAATTTTCATCATGACAACTTGAGCAATCCAAAGTTTTAAAGAAATCATCGAGTTGCGATGCATTTTCTCCAAATAATGCGCGATAGACTCCGGACTTCAGGTCTTTTTTAACCTTATTTATATTGTTATCCATACCATTCAACCAATTTTGATAAAAAGAGATAACATTTGGCATATCATGGCGTTGAGTTTTTTCTTTCGATGGAGGTATCTCTTTTTGCTGTACCTTATGTAGAATGGGAGCGGCTTTTGATTGTTGTGAAGAAGCAAGACTTTCCTCTGCTAGATTAGCTTTCTCTCCTAGCTCCCTTAACAATTCACTTAACCTTTGATAAAAAGACTTGGCTACATTGTCTACAAAATCTTGAGCTTTAGCTTTAGTATCATCATCTGCAATTGCATCCACATTCAATAACTTCCGTAATCTATTTTTCTGACCGTTATTAATACGCCATGATTTAAGTTTATCAGGATGATATTGTAAGGCCATTTTTCTAACACTCGTTAAATCCGCTCTGATATTTTTTACATCATCTGCAGTTAAAGACGATATAGTCTTCTTAGACCATTTGCTTTCAATTTGATTAATAAGGTTTTCATGAGCTACATGCTTAGAATTATCAGAAATTTTAGCAAATGTATTATCACTTTCTGCGTTTTTAAACGCATCCGGAGGTAACAAAGGCCCTAATAAAAATGGATCTAATAAATCATACTGACTAGCAAATGCTTGCCAATAATAGTACGCTTTTTGTAAGAATTTTTTATAAACTTCTTCTGTATCACCATTTTTTTCATTAGTCAAACGACCATTCCAGGCTGAATCAATTCTTCTACGCGTATATTTCCAAGATTTTTTAAATCTTTCTCTATCTTCCTCTCTAAGTCTTGGCAATACCGATATTAAATGTCCGCTCAATATTGCTTGTAAATACTCTTTACGACGAATAAATTCATTAGATTTGCGATTTATTTCTAATTTATAGCGTTGAATAGTTCGCGATAATAAATATTTAGTACAAGCTTCATTATTTGTTGGTATGTTCGCCCAAATCTTTTTATTTTTCTTATTAAGCTGTGCGTGTTTTTCAAGCTTTTTATCCAAATGCTCTTTTTCTTGTTGCAAAAGCTCTTTAAAGCGAGGAATTTCTCCATATCTTAAAACATCCAAATAAATGGAATTATAATTAAGAATATCCTGACATACACCTTCCGCTCCATTGCGTCCTTGGCGCCCTTGTTCTTGCTTAACAACCCGCGGGTGAGTTGGATAAGTACGAATAACGCGAAGTCCACTTTGCTTTTCTGGTTTAATATCTGTACCACGCCCCATTCGCGAGCTAATCGTAATTGAGCCAGCTCTACCTGCGAATGGCACTACTTCAGATTCTTCGCGACAGCTATCATTTGTATCTAAAATAAACTTTGGATTTTTCTTACCATGAGTATCTTGTAAATCTTTATCCAGTCCATTGTTAATAATAGCTAATATACTTTCATCAATAGCTTGGTTAATTCTTTCACATTCTGCTTTTGATGTCTCTT
>CAZADN010000150.1:0-5079 GCA_964483895.1 uncultured Legionellaceae bacterium | reverse complement strand
TTTTTTCAGGAGTGGGTATTGTTTTTAAAAACTTTTGAGTAACATATTCTTAAAATGTAGAATAAATAACACTCACACTTTCTTGGAATTCAGCTTCTACAGCCATGTTTTTTTGATATTTTTCTACTTCATTATAAATATTATGGGTTTTGCCATTTAACCGAGTATCTTTATCACTAAGATCAGGGATCATGCGATATTCGCCAGGTTTGCCTGCGCGTGCCGTTCTACCCATAATTTGAATTTCATCTTCTAGTGTAGGAACATAAGCTGCAACGACATATAAATTGTCAGCTTCAATATCTACACCACGACTAAACATACCAGCTGTTGAAATAGTTATTTGCTTTGGGATTCCTGCCTTTTGAATGGCGATTTTTTCATCTTCAGGCGTTGTTAAACCATGCACTCTGGTAAAAGTTGCTTGCAATTTTGGGTCGGTAGAAAGAGCATTGTACAAATCCAAGCTTTGGTTATCATCCTTACAAATAATTAAAGCAGGTAAGCCTTTTGCTAATTTTTTTATTAGTTCAGACTTAATAAATTCAATTTGTTGCGCTTTATCTTTTGCCGCCCATATATTTTTGTTTTCACGTTTTAAAGCTTTGTCTCTAGGTATTAATAAATAACCATAATCTTCATAATTGATACGAGGATCTGTTATAGGTCCAGTACTACGTGTGGTACCGCTGGCACCGATAGTTTGACCATTATCATATTTGTTTATAAAGTTGATTGGATAAGAAGTTCTTTGTGTCTCTACTTCCGGTGGAATAACAAATTGTTCTTTATCGGCTTTAATATTTAATAACGCCAATATACATTGATGTAAACCATCAGAAAAGAGCGCGCCTTCCGCCGGACGACCGTTGTTTAGAACAAGGACTTTTTGAGATGAACGCATGTTACCTTCACCATCAATAATAGGAAAGACTTGATCGGTGATTGCGAAATCATGATTTAATTTCATTTTTTTAATAGCAAGATCTGCCGAATATAACCATGTAGATAGTTGCTCGGGATACAAATTACATAAGACTGATAATTGCGCGACACGCGTAGGATCGCTATCATTGGTGGCTATATATTTTAAAAAAGTTGCGTCTTTGTCTTTATAGGAAGCTCTTGTTTGTAATTGCGAAGTACGGTGGTCGTTGTGGAGCATGAATTGTACTAAATGTGGATATATCCATGTGAACTCGCCAAATTTTATCGATGTAGATGCATAATTACAGGCATATTTACTTTTATCTTTTTTAAATTTATCTATTTCATCTTGTAAAAGACAGCGTTGTTCTGAATCTGAATTAAGAAATGCAAATGGTTTGTCGTCAATGTCACTTTTATTTCTTGCTAATTGCAATTGTTCGTTATCAGTAAAATTAACGCCTTTATGTTGATATAATAATTCTGGAGTAGACAATGTAATTAAGCTTGTTGATATATTTAAAGTGGTAAAAAATGATTTATATGTAAAGTAATCCCGTTCAGCTAATTGGATATCAGATGTGCTAAAATCAGCTGTATATCCAAGTTTTGCTTTGCAAGCCGCTAAAATCATTAACACGCGAGATTTTCCTTCTCCAGTATCCATTTCCATTTGTAATTTTGCAGTTGGATGTGTTAATGCTAAGTATACAGCCATAACTTGTGTAGTATTCATTTCTTGGCTAATTTGTTTATCTGAAATCAAATCTTTTTGGGATGTGGTCCGCGCTAATAATTCAATTGCCGCGCACATCATTTCGATAGTATCGGTAGTTTGTTCAAAAATCTGTTGTAATTCGATGACGGATTTTTGTCGATTTCCCATTAAATTAGTTTGAAGTTTTCGCCCTAATTCTTCTGTAAGAATATCACTTGAAAATGGTGTTTCGTTCTTAATTAGGCCTTGAAATAGATTTTTTTGTTTATGATAATGGTTTAAATCAAAAGTATATTTGAGTATTCTTGGGCCAAAAGGATTTAGTGTAAATTCACTATATTTATTGCTTAATGTCTCTGGTTCTTTTGTCCAACCAATCCAGGTTTCTAAAGGTGGATAAGGATGGTTTGTATAGCATTCAACAAATTGTTGGTATTGTTCAGAATTAAGGGAAATAATTAACTCTGTTATTTTTTGAGCGTATGTCAAAGGCTCATTTTTTTCTAATAACTTGCTTAGTATATTAATAATAAATTTTATTTTATCAGGCTCTAATTGAGTTTTTCCCAAAGTTGTAAATAAATTTATACAAGCCTCTGGATCTTTTGCGTATTTCGCCATTATTGTATAAAATATCTGCATATTTTGAACATTAGGCGTTGCATTTTGCTCTGATAATATGTTATGAATTTTTAATAAAGTATTTCCAAAATTTAGTGTATTTTGAATAAATTCTGGCGTATTATTTCCAGGAATATTTTGTAGACTAAGAAAAATATAGTTTTCGATATGTGGATTAACCGCAATAATTTGTTCTAATTTTTGTAATAATCCTGATAAATTTTCTAGGTCCTCGTTATCGTTAATGTTGAGTATGTATGTAGCTAACATACTATGTAAATGATATGGATTCAAAGTAGGATGTTCATCAAGTATAGTCTGCATATTTGAGATATAACATGAGAATTTTACTATTAGATTTTCAGAATTTTTCACAATCATATTGCGAAAGTAAATATGTTCAAAATCTGTAAATTTCCTTTTTTCTAATAAAATATTTAGCAAATCATTTATTTCTTCTAGGCTTGTGATAGCCGAACTCATATTGGCTAGGTTTATTAAAAATTTAGTGAAATCGGAGCTAGTAAATGTGTGTGTGAAGTCATTAAACTTCATGACCAAATTTTGCAGTTCACTTTCGGTTGTCAGAGGAATATTTGATTTTATTTTAGATAAAATTCGTTTGACCTCAACTGCTTGTTCTGGTGTAAAGTTTAGTCTATCAATAAACGCAATTAATTCTGCGCTAAGTCCATGATGCGCGAGTAACACTTGTTGTTTTTTTAGAGTAAAATAATTTTCTTCGAAAGCTTGAGGTAGATTTTGTTCTAAATAATCTAATACCTCAATTTCGGTCTTGATATGTTTGGTTTTAATAGCTTGGCAAATATTGAGAAGATGCGACCATTGTAATCCAGAATTAGTTTGAATATCTTCAAGTAATTTAAGTGTAAAAATTAACAATTCTTGATTAGCAATATGTAAATTATTAATATCTCTTTTGTATTCATCTATATTTATTTTACTAATATTGAATGTGCTAAGATGAGCAGCTAAAAGCTTGTGAATGGGATTGGCAGTTTGGATTAGAGAATGTTGGAGTTCTACATAATCTTTAATACCTGTTGTTATCCATCTATCAGTCTTGTAAAGAAATTTTGACCCTTTATATACACTCATTTTTAAATTTGAAACTATATAATTTAGTTTATCTGATAATTCTGTTAAATACTCAGGTTGTGTTAATATTAAAACAGTATTAGAAAAAAAATGTTTTATGTGGCCAAACATCATATTTAACCAGAAGATGTTGGGTGATTCCTTTAATCGACATAAGTGATGCACTAAATTATTTCTCATTTCGCTTTTTACATCGTCACTTGTTATTCGTGCGAAAGCTGCGGCTAAAGGATTCATGGTTTCCCAGCGATTGATAATGGCGCAAATATCTTGCCAAATACGTAGAAATTCATTTTCTTCATCTAAATTTTTTGCTGTATTAAATTTAGTTGTTGCGCCTGCTAACATTCGCATTAACAACACTTTATTTTCATTCGAAATTAAAGTAATGTCCTGAATGGCTTTTAAAGAATCTTGATAAAATTTTATTGATTGTCTATGTGGTTGAAAAGAAATATAGCGCCAAAAGTCTTTTGTATCTTCGATTTCAGTAGGGTCTGTAATTGAGCGAAATCCCCAGATATCTTTAGTTTCTGCTGTAGTTCTTTTAAATTTGTAAAAATCATTGTTTGTTAAATTCATTTCTGGAAGCAAAAAACCACATGGATTGGCATCTTTTTCAAAGTCACTTAATGCTCGAATCGCTTCATCACCATTTTCTAAGCGTAGCTTTAACATTACCTTCCATTGAATTTCTCTATCTTGATTTTTTAAATGTCTGTTGTGTAAGGCAGTTTGCCAGCGTGCTAGAAGGACAATAGGATTTAGTGGGTTATTAAGAAATTCATCTGTGAAGTTAGGTTGATAAAATTTTAAACCCATATTTTGAATGGTTTGGGAAAACTGAATAAAGGCTGATTCTAATTCTTGTTTTGTGCAAATTTCTTGACCATTATCTAATATGCGCTTAGCTTCTAAAGCCTCATACCATGTTTTTTGTTCTCCTTCGAAAGGGCAAGGGACATTATTATCATCTTTTTTAGAATCGGCAGAATCAAAGTTAATAGCTAAATAGTTAACAGGACTTTCCTTTTGTATCTCATGCAAATAACTATTGTAATGTAGTACATCAACTATCCCAGTTTCTGGATTTTTAACCATTAAAAAACCACGAGGTTTATTATAAAAATCAAATCCTGATACAAATTTTTCATAATTTTGCAAAATCATATGTGCGGATTCTTCAGTCAGACATATGGCTTTTTTATTTATACCGTGTTGCTGAGCCCAACCTATATGACCAAAAAAATGATTCCAGAATAAATCAGCATTTTTCAGATACATTATTTCTGTGGTTTTAGATAAGGCAGGGCTATATAAATTAAATAATTTTCTAAACTCAGTTAGTGTAATTAATTTAAGCAAAGAAGTATCTTTAGGTGTTTGATTGTGGATTACTTTTTGTGTTTTCGTCTGAACAGTATGATTTATTTGAATGTTTGCTGTGTTTTTCATAATATAACCAATCGCATCAAATGAGCTGATTGTACAAAAAATATAAGGAAATTGCAATTGTTTGCGTGTTTTTATATTAAAAGCCATCACAAGCGCACAGATTAAAGTTTGCGCTTGTGATGGCTTTTACGCTACAATAGCTGCTAAGTTGGTTAGACAGTCGCTCTTATGTATATAAGGGAGGAAAGTCCGGGCTCCATAGGGCGAAGTGCCAGGTAATTCCTGGGAGGCGTGAGCCT
>CAZADN010000149.1:0-5133 GCA_964483895.1 uncultured Legionellaceae bacterium | reverse complement strand
CGAAACATATGACGTTTGTATATAGAGTTTGTATGCTGATTGTGTTTAAAGATGAAAAGAAAGCATTATATTCTTCAGGGGATAATATCCCCTCATTAACAATAGATTTTAATATTTGTACGGCGATAAAACCTGCTCTCGCGAGGCCTGCGAATGGTAACGTCCCGTAGCGTTTGCAATCTTCTAATAGCCAATACATTTTGGCAATTTGGTTTAGTGAGCTTTGATTTATGGTTTGTTGACGTTTTTTTAGTTCGTAAATTTTTTCTAAATCTTTTTTCCAAAGCCCATTTTTTGAGCATATGATATTATTTGTTAACTTAATTAATGATTTCTCAATAATTTGGCATTCATCATCAGTAAAACCATATTTAGATAAAATATTTAAGCGTTTTTTTAAATCCAGAGTATAGCAAGAAAATACGATTTCGAATTCGACTTTATCATGTAGCTCATGATTTTCTTCGAGGCGTTGTAGATAATAATTAACTAGTTTTTCGGACAACTCTTTTGGTAATTCTTTAGGAATAAAAGAGTTGAAGCTTACTCTGACATCAACATATGGCAGACCCTCAAAATCATGTAAAAGTGGGAAACTACGTAGGTTATTATATCCATAATTATCTCTTTGGTAGGCCCATACGGAGTTGGTTATTATATTTCTATATAATGATAAAGCTAGAGGCCTTGGTTTTACCCCAATTATTTCCGCAGGATTCCAATCTGGCATTATGCCAAAGATGGTCTTTTTACCATATAAATATGGATGTGGTTGATTTTCACTTGTGATTTTGGTGTTTATTCTGGCAATAATTTTAGCGTGGTCATTAATGTTGATTATTAAATCAGAATTAATTATTAACGGTCTTGCTTGAAAAATAAATACAGAACCATAACTGTCAATCGCAAATTCGATATCAATTTTATCAGTTTGAAATATACTTTTAATTTCATTAATTACAGGGATAATTTTTGCAATAGGTTCTTTAGGTAAATTAGGAGAATTTTTATGCACAATACAGCATTTTGTATTGACGCTATGTCCTGATGTAATGGAAGTGGTTGAACCAGTTTTATCGTCGTAATTAATTATTAAATACGGGCCTAAAGTTTGTGGATCCATCCCAAAAGCGACACCAGCTAAATGTACATTTTCTATTTGTTTTTGGATTAAAACTAAGTTATCACCGTTGTTATCATTATATGAACTAATAACTTTCTCTATAGCCAGTTTAAGGTTTGTTTGGTCTGTTATATTTAATATAGAAGTGTATGCTCCGGCATTTGAAGAAATCGATGTATCTTCATTTATGGCGCTACTTCTAACAATTAATTTGGCTTGGCTCCATTCTTTTTGATAAAAATTCGTTAAAATCGTATCTGGGTTAAGTTGCCAATCTTGAACTTTAAAAAAATATAAAGGCGCGATTTCAGCTGTTGCTAAAATATTTTTTAGTAATTCTAAAGTTTCGGCTTTATTAGAAAAACTGTAAACTTTTGCGGTGGTGATTGTTTTCATGGTTAATAAATTATTTAAGCTTTTGTTTGTAGCTAGTAGTTTTAGGCGTTGTTGACATTTGCACTCCTTGCAGTTAGTTGTAAAATTTGTTGAATAGAGTGTTGTATGGATTGAGAACCGAAATTATTTATTACCAAATCAGGATTTACTGGGAAGTGAGGTGTAATGTTAACTCCTACTACATTTGTGTTTTGAGTGGTTGTAGATTGAGTATACACATTTTTATAGTCTCGATTTTTTAATTCATCCATGGGCACATTAACAAAGATTTCTATGTAATTTTCTATATTTTCTCGATTCCATTGTTGGGTTTTTGCAAAAAGAGAAACAGTTGAACATACAACATTTAAGCCTTGTTTTGAGATATTTTGACAGAGTCTGGAATAACATAGACTAATTTCTTGTCTATCTTGGGCTGTGTAGCCATAATTATTGCCAAATATTGCGCGTAGTTCATCACCATCCAAGAAAACAACAGAATGTCCACGCATGCGTAGAGTTTTAGTTAATTCTAAGCCTATAGTTGTTTTACCCGCGCCAGAAAGCCCAGTTATCCAAAAAACATTCCCTTGCATTATCTGCTTTTACCTCGATATTTAACTTTTAAATTCTGCTAACCACATACGTGTAATATAAGGAATTTTGATTTCATGTTGATTAAGTGATGTTAGATACTCTTCTATAGAATTTATGATTTTAGTAAATAATGATTCATTTTCATTAGTTTGTCTGAATAAAGTTGCATGCGAGCGCCATGCTTCAACACAGTCAGCAATAGTTTGCGTATGTATAACTGGTTCTTCGAAAAAATCTATTTTTGTAAACAAGTTAGAAGCTGATAATATTTTAGTTTGATCTTGTCTGCGTAATCCGTAATCATAGTTTGGGATAAAATTACTTATTATTTTTTCTATTTGATTTTGTATTTTATCGCTAAGATCGCGATGATTCCACATACACATAAACCAACCATTGGGTTTACAAAGTTTGAATGACTCTTGCAAAGCTAATTCTTGGTTACATACATTAAAAGATGAACCAAAAGTTACAGCATCAAATTGTCCGTAATTTTGATTGGTTTGTTCGGCTGTACCATTAAACCAATTAACATTCGTAAATTTATCTGTGCGCGCAATCCCATTCTTGCGCATAGCATCATTAGGCTCAACAGCATTTACAGTAAGCTCTCTTTTAGCTAGTTCAATAGTTAAATGCCCGGCTCCTGCACCTATATCACAAACTTTGTTACCTTTTTGGAGATTCGCGTTATTGCATAAAATATCTATGGCTTCAGATGCATAAGGAGGTCTATTAATATAGCCTTTTGCTAATTTCGAATAATCCCAAGTAAGCATGTTATTTTCCCTGTGTAAATATACGGATACTTTAGCATGCAAAGATTTAAAATTAAATCATTTTATTATAGACTTTGTAGGTTAAGTGTTTATGCGAGAGTCATATAATGAAAGCTATTATCCTGGCTGCTGGTAGAGGTAGTAGAATGGGTAATTTGACAACAAATATCCCTAAGTGTTTGTTGTTATATAATAATAAACCTTTGATAGAGCATCAAATAACAGCTTTAAAAGAAGCTGGAATAGATGATATTGGCATAGTATGTGGATATAAAAAAGAATTATTAACTAGTTATGGTTTATATCAGTTTGAAAATGTTAATTGGTCAACTACGAATATGGTATATTCTTTGTTGCAGGCTCGAGAATGGCTGGAACACGATACGTGTATTATTAGCTATTCTGATATAGTTTATTCTTCATTAGCAGTTAAAAGTTTATGTGAGACTTCTTGTGATATTGCTATAACTTACGATCCAAATTGGCTAGAATTGTGGTCAAGACGTTTTGCTGACCCTCTAACTGATGCAGAAACATTTAAAATTGATGCTAATGGATTTTTGTTAACGATTGGTGATAGAGCTCACACAATTACGGAAATTGAAGGTCAGTATATGGGGTTAATTAAAATAACTGCACAGGGTTTTAATAAAATTTGTGAGTTTCTTAATGTTCAAGATGAAAAATATATAAATACAGTTAGCATGACGCAATTATTTAACAATCTTCTTGGTATTAAGATAGATGATTCTTTTAAAATAGCTACAGTGCCAATTGTTGATAAATGGTATGAATTTGATTCTGAAAAAGATTTAAATATGTTGGTTGAATAAATATATGTCAATGAAAAAATTTTATATCGTTTCACCACCATTTCCAAGCGGGGTCACTTGGTTAGTTAATTTATTATTAGAATTAAAAGTTAAAGTCACTAATAATGCTTATGCAGATAATCATTGGTTAAATGTTCAGGATGAAGACGCATTTAGGATGACATCTTATGCATATGAAAGATTGCGATGGTATTTGCCAGGACTTACCGAAAATCAAAAATTTGTGTTTTCTGAGGATATAGAAGTTTTATGGGAGCATAGATTAGATTTTGCAAAAGACTTGTTTACACCAACAATTTTATTTGTCAGAACACCGCAAGATGCGATTTATTCTTTGTATAAAAGAGATCATGAGAATACTGTTACATTTGAAGAATTTTTAAAAAAACCCAACAGATGGCCAGATCATTTTCCGGATATGTTTGATTTACCTCCAGCTGAGACTTATGTATTATTTTGCAGATTTTGGTTTGCCATGAGTAAAGTTAAACCTATTTTGGTTGTGCGATTAGAGGATACTAAAGCTAATCCATATAATGAGGTTGTAAGGATATTGCAGTTTTTGAAAATAAAGCGGTCAGATGAAGAGATTGCAAGAGCTTTAGATATGTCACGTTTTGAAAGAGTCAAAAAATCCACTCAAAACCTTATACAAACCACAGGTATGAAATTTAATACCGCTAGATCTGGCAAAATTGCAGAGTGGAAAGAAACTTATTCTAAGCAGAATCTTAAAACTTTGCACACAGCGTCAATTTTAGACACCTTAAAGTTATTTAATTATGAGGCAGAAGGTACTGTTTTTGGTAAACTTGAGTCTATTAAAAATAATTTATGGTCAAAAATTTTATTTTATAAGTATAAAAGTCAGATACAAGATCTCGCCTTTGCTTGGAATAATAAAGTTTTCGGAGAAAAAAATATTGATTTAGATGATTATGAAGTAGCGACAGCTTTTTTTTATAAATACCTTGAACAATATTGTACTGTTAAAACTATTAGGAAAATTTTGAATGTTAATTTTAGTGCGACAGTTCCGCGGCTATTAAAAGTCATAAAAAGCATTAATATAATTTCATATGCTGGAAATTATTATGGAATCCCGCAAAGCTTGGGGGCTGTAGATTTTTCTTTAAGTAAAGAAAGTCTAAAAACATTATACAAAAATAAAATATTCGTTACGAAATCATTTAATAAAGTTATTATTAGAATACATTTATATTTTTTATTCGTAAAAATTAGAAAGTTTTTAGTTAACTAATTTTTCGTCAAGTAATCTCATATCTATAATAGACTTACATTCATTTATATTACCTAAGTCACTTTCTTTTAAAATTCTTATAGGATAAATATTATCTTTTGGTATGTCTAAATCTCTTGCTGCAGCCACAATAATCCACGTTATGTCTTGTGGGTAGAAAGTGGT
>CAZADN010000148.1:0-5194 GCA_964483895.1 uncultured Legionellaceae bacterium | reverse complement strand
ATTGAAGAAAATTTTGAAATGGATACGCAGCAAGAAGTTTTGCAAATAGTAGAAGCTATGAAATTAGATAATAACTCTACTAAGAGAACACTCCATGAGTGCTTGGCAATTTCGCAAAATCAAACTCTACAAGATAAAATTTTAAATACTTTAGACCCAGATGAAAATTGGCTTGAAGTTGATTTGGGCGGCACTAAATTAATTGTAAAGGCTATTTTAAATGGTAATGAGATACTTTTGGCCAAGTTATTGAGTGAGGGGTTTGGTTTGGAAATTTCCGCTTCCTCACGGTCGCGGCTCGGATTTGAGGAGATATCTGAGCCGCGCGCGTTAGCAAGCGGAAATATTGAATCAGATGAATTAAGATGCGCGCAATATTTGCAATATATTTATAACTCTATGTTAGAAAACCCAGAAACTTTTGCAGAATTTGCGGCTTTTGGTCGAGCTCAAAAAGTATTTTTTACCAAATATTTTGCACTTAACTCTATTTCTCCAGTAACTGAATTGGCTAAAAAAAATGCTGATGGAAGACCATTATTAGAGTGTATATTAATAAATAATCCAGTAGCATTTTTTGATACGTTAAAATGCGTTCCGGGAGATAAAATAATATATGCACTATCTATAAAAACCAGCAGTGGCAAGACATTTATGGAGGTTCTAAGGCTTGCTGACCCAAAATTACTTTTGGGAATTATGCCGAATGTCGCAGCGCAGCATAGGGTGCTTTTTTTAAAAAAAATAGCTGGTGACAATGAGTTTTTGATTGAATTTGCAACCCAAAATCCCGATGTTTTTATCGAAATATTGAAATTATTACCAGTAGATGATAGATGCAAAATAATGACAGATTCTATTGGATCTACAAAATCATCCTTAGCGCAGTTATATGTTGATAAGTTTCCAAGTAAATTAGCAAATATTTTACGAATACTTGCTAAGGAAGATAGAATAAATGTATTAAAAAGTGCTGGGAAATATGAAGATTCGCCATTTGCTACACTTTTAGATGATTTTGAGGAGTTATTACCAGAGATAATTTCTTTATTGCCGGATGCTAATCCATTCCCGCTTCTTATAGATAAAGATAGACATGGTAAATCTTGTTTGCATTATGCTGTTGATACATCTGGTCTTATTGAGTTATTGGAATATATCCCTAATCGCATCGACAAATTTAAAGCATTACAAGATTTGGATAGAGATGGTAGAAGTGTAATACAACGGTCTGTGGAAAATTCAACGGCTGGCTTAGTCAGTTTATTAGAAAAATATGTTCCACAAGAATCTTGGTATACTGTTTTGCTTCAGATTGACAGAAATGGCAAGAGTATTTTAAGTGATTTGTGTGATAGAAATGTAAATGACTTATTAGAGGTTTTAACCAAATTTGTTGAAAAAGATAAAATATTTGCAGCTTTAACTTCGCATAATTTGATGTGTGAATCTGTGTTAGAAAAAATTATTCTTAAAAATCCAGAGCGGTTAAATGATGTTTTAAATATGTTGGATGAAAAAGATTTAATTAATGTTTTTACTTTTTTGCATGATTTAGTTGATAAATCTATAGATAGCTTACTAAAAATAATAGCTGATTTGCCAGAAGAGCAAAAAATCCAAGCGTTGACTTGTAAGAATACTAAAGAAGGGTTAACAGTTCTTGAATATATTGCTTTGAAACGGCCGGAGAAATTGTTGGAGATGTTACAATTACTACCAGAGAAACAAGTTCGTGCTTTAACAGCGATAGATTCGTCTTCAGGGTTAATGTTAGTTTCTATCTTAGCACAAACATGTAGTTCATTATTATCTTCAATATTAAAAAATGAAAATCAAGATAGTATTATGGCTTTGTTCTTTATAAAACAGGGTAATACTCCGCCTTTTTATGAATTTATATTAAAAAACAAACCAGAGTTAATGCACAATTTACTTAGATGTTTAACCCCAGAAAAACGTTTAGAATTACCTATTAATATACTTGCAGCATTAAAAGATGATGTAAAACTCACAAGAGCGCATTTAATTATTTGTTGTGATAGATATTTACAGGAGTTACACGCTAAAGCTCTCAAATATAATCAAAGTGGCCAGGATAAATTGTTAGACGATAAAATAAAGCATGTTGAAGCTGCGCGTGAAATTTTATTATTCTCTAAAAGTGAAAATGCAATTCAGGATTTCCAACAAAAAATCACGTCAAAAAATGCTGCTGGTGAAAATATTCTTGAGCAACGAAGAGATAATGCTTTTGCGTCTTCTTTAAAAAGCATGGGATTGAAATCACCAAGCTTTGTAAAATCAATGTCAATTTTTAAAAGTGCAACTGGTCGAGAGTTTATTGATAAAACTAGCATTGAACCTAAGGATGATAATGGTAGGTTGAAGAAATAGGTGGATTATAAAGTTGCAAATATTTCAAGTAAATGTTATAGCTAGCGGAATGTTAATAAACTAATAATATTTATATGATTTTGGATGGTAAGGCGCTTGCGAAGAAAATTAGAGAAGACTTGCGTGTGCGTATACAATTGTTAGCGCAAAAATTAGGTAGAACCCCATTGCTAGTTACTATTCAAGTTGGTAATGATAAATCTTCTACTACTTACGTTAATATGAAGGCTAAGGCTTGTAAATCTGTAGGAATGCTATCGCGGCAAATTATTTTTCCAGACGCATCTTTATTAACAACCAAAGATATTATTAATAAAATAGCAGAGTTAAATAATGATAAAGAAGTAGACGGTATTTTACTGCAGCATCCTGTACCTGCACATATTGATGAAAGGGCTTGTTTTGATGCGATTTCGTTAGATAAAGATGTAGACGGAGTTACTAGTACGGGTTTTGGTCGGCTTGTTATGGGAGTTTCGGCATATAAAGCCGCGACACCTGCGGCGATTATGGCTATTTTGGAATACTATGAAATAGATTTAGTTGGTAAAAATGCGGTAGTAGTTGGACGTAGTCCTATCTTAGGGAAACCAATTGCCGCTATGCTTTTAAATGCTAATGCAACAGTTACAATTTGTCACTCTAAAACTAAAAACATTGTAGATATTCTTCATAATGCGGATATAGTTATAGGCGCAGTTGGTAAGCCCAATTTTATTCGAGATAGCTGGTTAAAAGATGGCGCAGTGATTATTGATGCAGGTTATCATCCTGATTTAAAAACCGGAGATATTGAGCTTGCCTCAATTAAACAAAGAGCTTTGGCTTACACGCCTGTTCCTGGTGGAGTTGGGCCTATGACTATTACTATGTTAATGCAACAGACTGTTTTGGCTGCTGAGGCCAAAAGCCCTTAATTTAATCAAAATGCTTGTGTAACGGTCTTTTATATAATACAATGCCCTTAATTTTTATTTTATGTAAATAATGAGGGCTAGGCATGTCACAATATACAGAAGAGCGGTTTGAACCATATGAAAATAGTGGCATGCATGCAATGCTTAATAATATCTATACTTCATTATCTCATACTAGAATACCACAAAAAGATAGGCTAACTAATAATGATAAGTTTGCTCTGGTTTTGCATAACAAGTTTCAAGAGATATTGAAATTATTAGATGCAAATATTTTCCCTGTCTTTTCGAATGGCAAACAGCCTGTTATCAACTTCCCTGCTTTTTCAGCACCAAAAGTCACTTTTATGGTGCGCGATATCATTACTATGGTTGGTAATAGAGAAATTTTTTATAAAAAGTTAATTTATGATGTTTTGTGTAAAATACAAGATAATAACTCCATTGATGTAAATGAATTTTTGAAAGGAGATGAATTTAGAGAGTTAATTAAATTTCCAGATGTTGCGATTGCCGACAAAGATGTAATAATTTCTGAATGTATGGAAAAACTTGTATATATAGAATCTGTTATTAATGCGGTACGTGGTGGAATAACATGTAGTAGAACAATGAGTATAGATGAAGGAAGTGTTCTATTATCTTTACCTGATTCTAAAATATTTCATGCAAGCCTTGCATCTTTAGACCTAAATTTAAAAACATATTCATCCTTGCATAATATATCGTCTTTTTATAATCATAGTCAAAATCTTGTATTTATTAAGACTGCTGTAGGTCTTATCCAAAAAGTTTCGCCAAAAGAGGATGATAAAGAGATAGTTGTTGCCTACAAAGGTCAAGGTATTTACACAATAGCAAATGAAGAAGTAAATTTAAATCTCATTTATAAGGGGCTAATTATTGAGTTTTGTCGTTTATTATTTGGATATCGTAAATTTTACGAACCGATAAATGGGCAACAAGTTACTGCAGAAAATATAAATGATTTTGAAGCTAGAATAGAACGACTAGAAGTAGGGTACCAGCGGTTATTAGAAGCTAAGAAAGCAGAAAGTGTTACTAGTACATTTCATTCACATAATAGAGCACCTCAACGTACATACATATATAATGATCTATCTAAAGGATTAATATCGGAATTAGATGCTTTTAAAGAACAAATAGCTTTGTCTTTGAATATTGATAAATATAACGCTGAAAAAAGTGAAATAGCTGCGGACATAACTCTTTTAGAAAATTTTCAAGATTTTCGCGAACAAAATCCAAAATTGACATATGGCCAAGTAGTTGCATTTTTAAATCTACAACCTGTAAATGCTTTGAAAGAAAATGTGCAAAGTGACACAGCTGATTCTAGTGCAGAGCAGTTGGGAGAGCCAGAGAATAAGCCACAAGCCAGCAGAAGGTTTAGTTTACGTGCTATAAGTAGTGTGATTCAGGAAACTATAAGTTCTGTGTCTAAAGATAAACCTGAGACTAAAACTTCAGAAAACCAATCTTCTCATAGCTCTGTTGCTACAGATTCTAGCGTATCATTTCAGCATTTAAAATCTCTTTTGCTGCCTGATAGCAGCGAATATTCATTCAGTAGTTGGTTTGATGGTATGCCGGTATTTTCAGAAGTTAATTCTGATACAGTTGAATCTGCGCTTGCGAGCAAAAGAGAAGAGTTAGGCTCTTTATATAAAAAATATACTACAATTCATGATATGGATTTTATTGAATTGGATGATTCTTTAAAATATCCTATAGAATTAAGTATAAAAATAAAGGAATATACTGAAAATATTGAGAAAGAAATAAATAGTTATGAGGCTTCAGATCTTTTCACAAAAGATCTTGGTGTTGCAATGGAGGAATCAATATTAGCTGAGATT
>CAZADN010000147.1:0-5217 GCA_964483895.1 uncultured Legionellaceae bacterium | reverse complement strand
GAGCGACTGGAAGTCAAGGTTCCGCTGGTGTGACAGGTTCAACAGGTGCAACTGGGGCAAAAGGGGCAACAGGGGCAAAAGGTGGTAAAAATGTTGCTTTGATTTCTGAATTAAAATCCGGTGGTGATGAAAATAGTTATGTAAAATCTTTGGGTAATTCAGACGGTAATAGTGAGTTTAATTCGCAAAAAATAAATAAAAATCATAATATTGAACTTACTATAAAAGATTGGGAAAGTGCGTGTATAGATGGTGAAAATGCGTCATCTCCTTTTGGTTGTGTTATTGATACTTCATCTGCAGGGTATTATAAGTTGGATAAATTGCTTAATGGTGCTGCGAGTTACTTAAAAGCGGTGCGAGGTACAGAGCATGGTGGTTTTATTAAGATTTTTGGAGTAGATACTAATCCTGTTGGTTCTGCGGATTATATTAATATTACAACAAGCAATAATGCTAATTGTGCGGCATATAAACTTACAGGATCTTTTGAGCAAAAAATTAAAGATATTTCCCGTAATGCTATTACTAAACCATTAAATATTCCTGCTGGTATATTGATGCAACTATCGGATAATAAGAAATCTTTAATTACCTATGGGTTAAATGAAGGTGTAGTAGTATTATGCTTAGGAGTTAGTGAAATGGATAAAAAAGTTGGTGTGCCATTAGATGGAACATCTGCAACTTGGGATTAATTTAAATGTTGACAATGGTAAATGATACACCTCTTTTAGTTGTAACAATAATGGTTAAAGATGAATCACAAAATATTCTTAGTACTTTGGAGTCATTTTTGACTGCACAACAAAATTATTTTTTTGTTTTTGATACTGGTTCAAAGGACAATACAGTTGAAGTTGTGCGAGATTTCTTCAAAAGAGAAGGAGTGGTAGGTGTTATTGAACAGGAAAAATTTGTTGATTTTGCAACTTCAAGAAATAGGGCATTGGAATTAGCTGAAAATCATTTTCCCAAAGCAGCTTTTTTTATTATGCCTGATGCTGAATGGAGATTAAGTAATCCTGAGGCATTATTAGAATTTTGTAAAGAAGAAAAAACAAAAGAAACTCAGTTATACTCAATAAATACTTACCTTAATACTACTGAATTTACAGCAGCAAGGCTTTTTCGGGTGACAAGTAAAAACAGATTTAAGGGCGTAGTTCATGAGGTTCCAATAACTGTTGCGGAAGTAAAATGTCCCAAACAAATATATTTTTCTGTGCATGCATCACAGAATGGGGTGGATAAAAGTAGACGTCGTTGGCAACAAGATTTATTGTTATTAACTGATGCTTTTAATAAAGATAAAAATGATTCTCGGACAGCATTTTATTTAGCACAAACGTATGAGTGTTTAAATTTATACGAAAGTGCTTATCAAATATATTTACATAGATCTAAATTAGATGGATTTGATGAAGAAAATTTTATAACATTTTTTAGATTAGCTTATATTGCCGATATTTTGAAATCATCTAATAATAATTTTACTTGGGAATTAGCGATGCAGCATTATCTTCAAGCATTTAAGTTGCGATCGCATAGGATTGAGCCTTTAGTAAAAATAGCAATGCACTATTGGCCTAACAATATCCCAACGTGTTACTTATTTTCTAAATATGCTTATGATGTTCCATATCCACATAATGATATGTTATTTATTGAAAAAGAAATGTATTACTATGACAGATATGAAATTATGAGTAGATGTGCATGGTATTTGCAAGAATATCAGTTGGGCGAAGAAGCTACTCTTAAGGCGTTAGCAGTTCATCCAGAAATGGAGCATTTACATAGAAATTTAAATTTATATCAAAGCAAACTTAATAAACATGAAGATAGTGCAGTTTAGACCATTATTGTTAGGATCCTTGATCTTTTTTTTAAATCTTGGATTAATACTAATCATAATTTCTGGAGGTAGATCTTTCAGTAGTACATGGTTAAGTTTAGCTAGTCATTGGGATTCGGAGTGGTATGAGGCTATAGCACAGTATGGATATATAAATATTGATGGCCCATATAAAACTGGTTTGCGCAATGCAAATGTTGTATTTTTTCCAGGATATCCATATTTAGCCAGATCTTTAATAAATGTATTGAATATAAATTCAAAAGTCGCATTGTTAATTGTTTCTCAATTTTTTACATTATTTTTTTGGATATTAGTTTGTAATATAATTAAAGAGGCTGATTGGTATAAACAAGTTGCAGTAATATTGTTGTTAGCTTTTTTCCCAACGAGTTGGTTTTTTTATACAGGATATTCAGAATCAAGTTTTATTTTTGCAACAGTGCTAAGTTTATGGTTATTTCAAAATAATAAATGGATACTGGCAGGTATTATTGCAGCGTATATGACCAGCACAAGAATTATTGGCACACCTGTTTTAATTGTTCCGTTTCTTACAATATTTATTTTAAACTCACAAAAAGTAGTAATTTTTTGGCAACAAAATGCGATTCATAGATTAATAAATCTTTTTTTTAAACCTAGTTTAATAGGAATAATCGGTGTATGCGGTGTAGGTGGATTTTTATTATATTGTCAATTAAAGTTTGGATCGTGGCATTTATATTTTGATATGGAGAAATTTGGTTGGCATGGTGAGGCTTATCCCTATTTCATATTTAAAATTCAAACATGGTTGCCACCACCTTGGGGATTTGGCCTGGATTTTGCCCCAATTATACCAGATAAATCTGGTATATTTTTTGGCACAAAGTTTTTTAGGCTTGCGGCTTATACCTTTTCGGAAACGCTTGTTCCTATATTTATGTGGACAAGTGTTATTTTTAGTTATTTTATATTTAAAAATAAAAAGGAAATTAGAAGTTTGTCATATTATTTGGCGATGATACTGATTTTGTTATTTTACTGTTTATCTTTATATACTAGGTACTACGAATCAATGAGTAGATGTCTTTATTCTGTGTGGATTTTATTGATATTAAGCGATATTTCGCATTCTGAAGGAATTTTTATTTTTAAACTTAAAAAATATAATTTTTTTATATTTGTTGGTGTTTTATTGTTTATTATGTCTTGTTATTGGCTACAACTTTTGAATAGATTTAATCTTGGATGGTGGGTTGCATAAATTAATCTTTAATGAATGTTTTAATTCTAAATGCAAAACAACAGTCAATATGATAAAATATTGCATTCCATATAATATTAAGTAAACAATTTTATGAATTTTAATGATTTCAAATTGAGTCAATTCCTTATAGATGCTATTAATCAAAGAGGTTATACAACTCCATCTCCTATACAAGTTAAGGCTATTCCAAAAGTCTTGGCTGGGCGAGATTTAATGGCCGCAGCGCAGACTGGTACAGGTAAAACTGCGGCTTTTGTTTTACCTATTTTAGAGAAGTTAAGTCAAAATAATAAAAAGCCATCCTCTGGTAATCAAGTTAGGTGTTTGATTTTAACTCCAACGCGTGAGTTGGCTGCGCAAGTTGCGGAGAGCGTGAAATTGTATGGGCAAAATTTAAAACTTAAATCAACTGTAGTATTTGGTGGAGTTAATATCAATCCGCAAATGATGAAGCTGCGTGGAGGGGTAGATGTATTAGTTGCTACTCCTGGCCGTTTGTTGGATTTGTATGGGCAAAATGCAGTTAAATTTAATGCATTGGAGATTTTAGTTTTAGATGAAGCAGATAGAATGCTTGATATGGGATTTATTCATGATATTAAGCGAGTTATTAGTTTATTACCAGAAAAGCGTCAAACGCTTCTTTTTTCCGCGACTTTTTCTGATGAAATTAAGCAGTTAGCACAAAAATTTCTAAAATCTCCATTAGAGGTTTCAGTAGCACCTGAACAGACTTCAGCGGTTACGGTTAAACAAAAGGTATATACTGTTGATAAAAAACAAAAACCAGAAATTTTAATCCATTTAATTCAAACCAATAAATGGAAGCAAGTTTTGGTGTTTTCTAAGACTAAACACGGAGCTAATCGTTTAACAGATTATTTACAAAAAGTAGGAATTAAGGCATTACCAATTCATGGAAATAAGAGTCAAGCTGCTAGAACCAAGGCGCTTGAACACTTTAAAACTGGTGAAATAGATGTTTTAGTTGCAACAGATATTGCTGCGCGTGGGTTGGATATTAAAGCTTTGCCACAAGTAGTTAATTTTGATTTGCCGCAAGTAGCCGAAGATTATGTACATAGAATTGGGCGTACAGGTCGTGCAGGACGAGAAGGGCAAGCATTTTCTTTGGTTTCCGCAGATGAAGTTGAGATGCTTTTTGCAATTGAGAAATTATTGAAGAAAAAATTAATTAGAGATACTATCGATGGCTTTGAGCCAATACATGATGTGCCATTAATTCAATCGAAAAAACCTCAGGTTAAGAATATAAATAAACCTAAAAAGGAACAGTCACGGAAGCCAAGTAAACAAAAAAGATGGTATAAATAATTTGTCATGACCTTGGTTCCTGATTATCCTAAGTATTGAAATCTGTTGATACATTGTTTATACTTAATTAAGATTTATATTTAGGTGGGCCTCTTATGAAAATTGAAGCAAAAATTCAAAAATGGGGAAATGGGTTGGCGCTTAGAGTTAGTGGCGCTATGCGGGATATACCCAAATTTCAAGAAGGTGCTGTTGTTGAGGTTGAGGTAAATGAAGATGGATTTGTTGTTAAGAAACAGATTGCAAAATTATCCTTTTCTTTTACTGAAGCTGAACTTTTAGAAGGTTTAACTCCAGATTTAGCACATACTGATTTGATAATTAGTTTAACTAATAATGAGATTGATTATTAATGATAAAGCAATATATCCCAGATAGAAATCATATCATATGGCTTGATTATGAGCCAACTAAGGGAAAAGAGATTGGTAAATATAGGCCATCTTTAGTTTTATCTTCGTTGTTGTATAGTAAAAATACAGGATTGGTGATTTGTTGTCCGATTAGTACCAGTATAAGAGGAGCAAAAACAGAAGTTCCTGTTAATAATCTAGATAAACCATCAGTTGTAGCAACAACCTTAATTCAAACATTGTCTTGGCAAGATAGAAAAGTTAAATTTATTATTGAGGCTGAGAATGGGGTAATGCGTGATGTTTTAGCTAGAATTATAGCGCTAATCGGCGCAGAAAATTTATTTACCGACAGGTGTTGAGTATAGATACTATGTAGAAAAGAAAAAGCCGTAAGGTTATCCTTTGTCAAACCGTTT
>CAZADN010000146.1:0-5248 GCA_964483895.1 uncultured Legionellaceae bacterium | reverse complement strand
ATTTATTAGAAATTAATCCATATGCGAGCTTACCGACTTTAATTGATAGAGATTTAGTATTATATGAAGATAAAATTATCATTGAATATTTAGATGAACGTTTTCCTCACCCGCCACTGCTGCCTGTTTATCCAGTTGCTAGAGCAGAAACAAGAAAAATGATGTATAGAATCGAGCGCGATTGGTATAGTTTGATGCAAAAAATTCTTGATAATGCTGAAGATGCAGCTGAAGCTAAACAAACCATTTTAGGAAGTCTTATAAATATTGAGCCAATTTTTGCTGATAAACCATATTTTTTAAGTGATGAGTTTTCTTTATTAGATTGCGCGTTAGCACCTTTATTATGGCGTTTACCTGCCTATGGTATTGAAATTCCGGAAAAATCTGTGGCATTACATGCTTATATGGAAAGAGTGTTTAATCGTGATTCGTTTCAAGAAAGTTTAACTAATGCTGAGAAGCAGTTAAGGGCAGCATAGAATTATGATGACATCTAATAAACCATATTTTGTACGTGCAATTTATGATTGGATTGTTGACAACGAGTTGACACCATATTTGTTGGTCGATGCAGAGTATCCAAATGTTGAAGTTCCTCAAGAGTATGTTAATGCTGGGCGTATAATTTTAAATATTTCGCCACGTGCTTGCCGAGGATTGCACATAGAAAATGATAAAATAGTGTTTACTGCTAGATTTTCAGGGCAAACATTTCAAATTTTTGTGGATCCTAATGCGGTATTAGCGATTTACGCTAAAGAAAATGGGCGTGGCATGGAGTTTGGTCCTGAATATGATGAGCCAAGTGCTCCGCCAGTTACGAAACAAAATCAAGCTAATAAAGTTAAAGGTACTAAAAAACCTGTCTTAACTTTAGTAAAAAATGATAAATCTGAGGATGAATAATCAAGCGTACCAGGTATTTTTACAATCTGAAATAGATAGTGGAAAATTTGCAAGACGACTTGCAGAATTTTTGACCGCGCCTATCATCCTTGGTTTTAGCGGTGATATTGGTATGGGAAAAACTACTATCATCAGATCTTTGTTTACAAGTATGGGTGTAAAAGATAGGATTAAAAGCCCTACTTACGCACTTGTTGAAAGTTATTCTCTTAAAAATATTAATTTACATCATTTTGATTTATATCGTATTCATGATGAATCTGAGCTAGACTACATTGGATTTAGAGATTATTTTGTTGATAATTCTATTTGTTGTATTGAATGGCCAGAGAATTTGGGTAGATATGCTTTAGATTTGGATATATTATTTGATATAACTAGGCAAGGGGATGGTCGCGAAGTTAAATTCTTTGCAAAAAGCTCCAGTGGTCTTGAGATATTAAAAGCTATTCAATCAGACTCTTTAGCGTAAGTCTTGTAGGAAGGTTATGTTATGACAGTGTTAAAAAAATACTTATTTTTATTCCTCTTAATTGGCATAAATCTAAATGTTAATAGCGCTGCTCTTGAGTCTATTTCGGTTAAAAATGATAGTAAAGTAAAAAATATTCTTTTTACTTTATCCGGAAATTATCAATATCGTGCTTATTCTTTGCATAATCCAGAAAGATTAGTTTTAGATATAGATAATAGTAAACTTTCTGCCAATTTAAAGCATTTTACTTTAGAAGATGAGGTTATTAAGGGGATTAGGTATGGCTATCCAGTAGCTAATACTTTGCGTGTGGTTTTTGATTTAAAATCTCCAGTTAGATTTTCATCCGCAAGAACTAAAACTAATAATGGCGAGAGCATCTTAATTACGGTACAACGTAATCATAACTTGCCTAAGCCAACAGTTGAAAAAATAACTAAGCCTATAGTTGCAAACCACAAAGGTCCTAGGCCTTTACGTGATGTTGTAGTAATAATAGATCCAGGCCATGGAGGTAAAGATCCAGGCGCAATAGGAGTTAATCGCTCGTATGAAAAACATATAGTTTTAGCCATTGCCAAAAATCTAAAAGGATTGATTGATAAGCAACAAGGTATGCGTGCTGTTTTGACTAGAAATGGTGATTATTATGTTGGTTTGCGTGAAAGGATGAATATAGCGCGCAAAAATAATGGTGACATTTTTGTTGCAATACATGCAGATGCTTTTGGGAATCATGCATCGCACGGAGCTTCGGTATTTGCTTTATCTCAAAGAGGTGCTACAAGTGAAGCTGCAAGATGGCTTGCTGAAAAAGAAAATTATTCTGAATTAGGTGGTGTTGATCTTTCAAGCTTAGATGATAAAAATGGAGAAATTCGCACCGTACTTTTAGATTTATCGCAAACTGCAACGATTAGCGCAAGTCTTAATATGGGAAAAAATGTTTTGAATAATTTAGACGATATTACGGTCTTGCATAGTAAAAAAGTTGAACAAGCCAGATTTATGGTATTAAAATCTCCAGATATTCCATCGGTATTAATTGAGACAGGTTTTATCTCGAATCCTGAAGAAGCAAGAAATTTAACAAGCTCGCGTTATCAATCGAGGTTAAGCCAAGCTATCTTTAGTGGAATTAAATCTTATTTTTGGAATTTCCCACCATATGGAAGTTTAATTGAAGCAATGATAATGAAAAAAAGAAAGCTTGCTAGGAATTGAGTATATGAAGCCGAACCGCGACCGTCAGGAAGCGGAGCATTTGCGAGATTTAAAATTTCCGCTTCCTGACGGTCGCGGCTCGGTTTCGTGCTCTTCTGTTAGCTAAGATTGGGATAATTATGGTTACTCGAATTAAACAACTTCCACCATTAATTGCAAATCAAATAGCTGCTGGTGAAGTAATTGAGCGCCCAGCGTCGGTTGTGAAAGAGCTTTTGGAAAATTCTCAAGACGCAGGTGCACGTAATATAAGTATTGAGCTTGGATTTGCTGGATTAAATCAAATTAAAATTAGTGATGATGGTCAAGGGATTTGTGAGGAAGATTTACCTTTAGCTATTAAACAACATGCAACTAGTAAAATTTCTTGTCTTGATGATTTATACAGTATTCAAAGTATGGGGTTTCGTGGGGAAGCTTTGGCAAGTATCTCTGCTGTTGCAAAATTAGCGATTATTTCAAGAACTGATTCAGAGCCGCATGCAGCCAAATTAGAAATACAAGACGATAGAATTGTAATTTCTCCATGCGCAAGATCTGTTGGCACTACAATTGAAGTATTGGATTTGTTTTATAATGCACCGGTACGCAAGAATTTTTTAAGAGGACAACGTACTGAGTTGCAATATGTTGAAGATACAATTAAGCGTTTTGCTCTAGCAGCTCCTAATATAGCAATAACAGTTAAGCATAATACTAAAGAAATTCTTAAAATTCCGGCTAGTAGTTGTGATAATACTAATTTATTAAGAGTAAAAAAAATTTTTGGCTCAAAGTTTATTAATGCAGCAATACAAGTTGATTATTCGAGTCAAGGTATGCGTGTGTCAGGTTTACTTGGTAACCTTGATTATCAGCGTAGTCAAAAAGATAAGCAATGGATTTATTTAAATAAGAGAATGCTACGTGATAAATTATTGCAACACGCAGTCATGCAAATATATCAAGATTACTTGCCAGTAGGGCGTTTTCCTGCATGTTTATTATATTTAGATATGCCGCCAGATTTTGTAGATGTTAATGTTCATCCAACTAAACATGAGGTTAGATTTAAACATCCAAGAGAAGTTCATGACTTTTTAATTGCAGCATTAAGTCCGTGTATTGATGCTAAACCTGCTTGTAAGGTAGAAAAATCGCAATTATTTAAACAAGAAATTACTGAATATAAGTTGCAAGTTTCTGAAAATATGCAAATCTTAAATTCTAAGTTTGGCATATATTATCAAGGTGTAGACTCATATTTAGTGAGTCTTGCCAAAGTGTATCGTGATTATTGTCATGATATTATAAAATGCACGGCATTTCCTCTAGAGTCGCGCCCACTCTTAGTGCCTGTTAGATATGTTATTAAACCTGATATGCATGTTTATTTTAATAATTTACGTGAATTGTTAGAGGATTTTGGGATAATTTTTGATTTTTTTGATAATGATAAACTAATCATTAGAACGATTCCTAAGTGTTTGCCGCAATTGGATTTTAAATTACTATTGACAAAAATTGATTCTAAAAAAACCATAAATAGGTTAGAATTAGCAAATTTAATTATTGATTGCCAAGTTTTTGATGCAAAGTTAAGCTCCGAAGAAGAGCGAACTATACTAATAGAGCATATGAAAAAGCATAATTTATTAGCAAAATATACGCGTCATTTGAGTGAATCATTGTGTCAAAATATATTTGAATATGCCAATGTCTAGTCGTAAACGTATAATTTTTTGTTTAATGGGCGCAACAGCAACCGGCAAAACCGATATTGCTTGTGAGTTAATCCAGCATTTTCCATTGGAAATTATTAGTATTGATTCAGCCATGATTTATCGAGGTATGGATATTGGTACGGCTAAACCAGATGTAGATACATTGCGAAAATATCATCATCATTTGATAGATATTATTGAACCGGTGGAAAGTTATAGTGTTGCCAATTGTGTAAATGATGTTACTAATATAGCTGAAGATATTTTTAGGCGTGGTAAGTTTCCACTCTTAGTTGGTGGGACAATGATGTATTTTAACGCTATTCAAAATGGAATTGCCGATTTACCGGTAGCCTCACCTGCTTTACGCACGCAAATACTTGATGAAGCTTCTATTTATGGTTGGGAATATATGCATGCAAAATTAGATGCAACCACTGCTTCGCGTATTAACCCTAATGATAAGTCACGTATTCAGAGGGCTTTAGAAGTATACATGTTAACAAATAAATCAATTTCTGAGTTATTAGTAACTAATGATACCTATAAACCAGATTTTGAGTTTATTAATATTTTGTTAATGCCAGAAGATAGAGAGTGGTTGCATAAACGCATAGCCGAACGTTTTAGTAATATGTTAAACTGTGGATTGGTTGAGGAAGTGAGAACTTTGCTTGAAAAATGGCCTTTGCATGCAGATATGTCATCTATGCGTTGCGTTGGTTATCGCCAAGTGTTTGCTTACTTGCAAGGTGTAATAGATTATGCAACCATGCAAGAAAAGGGAAATGCTGCGACCAGACAGTTAGCAAAAAGACAATTAACTTGGCTTAGAAAATGGCCTAATGCCAATTTATTTGTTGCGGAAGATAAAGATAATTTATCTAAAATAATAGGCTTTGTTGACAATTGGTTGCATGGTTAAAAATATTACTTT
>CAZADN010000145.1:0-5248 GCA_964483895.1 uncultured Legionellaceae bacterium | reverse complement strand
TTTATGCATTATATATTAGATAAAAGTTACCATTTATATCAAGATGATGCAGTTCAAACAACGGATTATGCTGATTTTGTAATGGAGCTTATACGAGATGTGCGGGAAATTGATACTTCGCAAAAAAATTTGGAAAAAATAATTAATTTAGCTTTGGGATCAATTTCATCATATAAGAAAAGATTGAATAAAGCGATTCAGTAGGACAAGATTAAAAGAATATGGATAGTTCAACTATAACTTTACATTCACAGGCGCGTGATTTGTTATTTAAACATTATCAAGTTATATCTAGGATATTTAGAGATGTGATAGGGCAATTTGAAATAGATTATATATCTATTGCGTTGTTAACACCAAATACAGAGTTGTTATTTTTCTCATCTAGACCTAGTGTAGATTGGAATATTATTGAGCGGGATCAGTGGCTTTCTGATTCACGCTTTAAATATGATTTTATTCATAATGGGCAACCAGAAGTTTGGAATGATAATTTAAGACCAGCTGAATTTTATGTGGGTTTATCTGTACCATCGACTCTTAATGATTTACATGTTGTATATACATTTGCTTCTAAATCTAAAAAGCACTCTACACAGTTAAAAATAATGAATAGTCCAGAGTTACTTAGAAAAATGGGTAAATTTTGTTTAATAAATATTTTAAATGAATTGCCATTATTAAATCTTTTGCAAAATAAACCAGAATTAACACTCGTGATAAACAATAATAGGGTAGTAGCATGAAAGCATTACTAAAAAAAGAAGATGAAACTCTAAGACAAGTTGCGGCGGTAGTTTTACCAGATGAAATTAAGATGAATTGGATAAAAGAATTAGCCGAATACATGCTTGAAATTATGAGAGAAGAAGGTGCGGTTGGAGTTGCTGCGCCACAAATTGGCGTTAGTAAAAGAGTAATTGTATTTGGAACACTTTATGCTAAAAAACGTAAGCCAGATGTGGAAATAAAAGATACTGTGTTAATTAATCCTGAGTACAAACCTTTAAGCGATTTAATGGAATTAGGGTATGAAGGTTGTCTTAATTGTGATGATTTAATGGGAGAAGTGCCCAGATATAGTGAGATAGAATATTCTGGATACTCTCTCGAAGGTAACATAGTAAAAAAAATTGCAACAGGCTTAGAAGCGCGAATTCTTCAGCATGAGATAGATCATTTAGATGGTTTTTTATTTCTTGATAGGGTCGAAGATAAATCAACTTTAACAACTTATGCAGAATATCAAAAAAAGGTATAATAATAATGAAGCATCAAACACGAATTATTCTAGCAGGTCTTATAGGAAATTTAATAGAAACATTTGATATGGCCATATGTGGCTTATTATCTATATATTTCGCCAAATATTTGATTGGTGATATTAATAAAGGTTTAGGAATTGTTTTTTTTACATTTTTTGCAGGATATCTTGCAAGACCAATTGGCGCAGTTGTATTAGGGTTATTCTCTGATACTTATGGCCGTAAAATCATGCTATCCATTTCTGTATTAACCATGGGTGTATCAACAGCTTTAATTGGCTTTATCCCATCAACGCAATTTATTGGTGGTTGGGCAATGATTCTTTTACTAATACTAAGAATAGCGCAAAGCTTTTTTTGTGGTGCAGAATATTTAAATTCATCAGCTTATTTAGTTGAAAACGCGGATTCTTCCAAAAAGGGTTATGTAGGCAGTTGGGTACCTTTTGGAGCAATGTCTGGTGTATTAGTTGCATCAATAACAGTATTAATCGTAACTAATTTAATAAAACAACATCCAGATTTAGAGTGGATAATTTGGCGCGCACCTTTTGTTCTAGGATTGTTAGGTTCCTCCATAGGGTTATATATTCGGATTTGTATCCCAGAAAGTTTAGAGTATATTTATTATTATGCAGAAAACCCCAAACCTAAACCCAAAGCACTTTTAAAATTATCATTTGATTTTTTAAAACAAAATAAACTGCAAGGACTATACGTTTTTATTTTAAGCGCAATAGGAGTAACAACAACTTTTCAAATATATGTATACGCTCCTATACAAGCACATATATTTGGTACTTTTACAGACGTGCAAATAATCGGTTCTAATATCATTTCATTAATAGTAACGTTATCTGTACTGCCGATAGTAGGAAGATTGTCGGATAAAATAAAACGAGAAAAAATTATTATCGCAGCAAGTGTAGGATTTTGGTTTTTATCAATACCTTATTTTTATTTTCTTTCAAATAATAACTTCAATTTACTATTATTATTTCAAAGCTTAATTTCAATCCCAGCAGGCGCATACTATGCAACAGTACCAGTATTTTTAGCAGAAATGTTTCCTATAAATTTACGCTGTACGGTTTTATCTACATTATACGCATCAGCAGCAAGCCTCGCGGCAGGTTTGACACCATTGTTATCTTTAATGTTATTAAAGAATACTAATAATGCCGTTTCTCCAACTTTATTGATTTTTGTTTTGATTTCGGCAATGTGGATAGTAATGAGGTTACGGTTAGTTAGATTTCGTGATATTAGATTTGCATAGAAATAAATCTATTTTTATTAAAATATATGGAAAAAAAGTAAGTCTAGGTGGCGATCTTTTTGTTTGGTGGACATTTTTTTCTGACGGGCTACAAAACAAAAATCACTACCTAACTCTTGAATAAATTCTTCGATGTGATCCAGAAT
Source organism: uncultured Legionellaceae bacterium (assembly GCA_964483895.1). Classification (GTDB taxonomy): domain Bacteria; phylum Pseudomonadota; class Gammaproteobacteria; order Legionellales; family Legionellaceae; genus 2-12-FULL-35-11. The sequence goes on along the minus strand of CAZADN010000145.1, from coordinate 2,558 downwards.
GGCATTTTCCAAATCGGATTCATTCGCGCCCCGAACAGATGATTCATCAATTAATATTGAAACTCATTTAAAACTTTTTCTAACATTTGAATACTATCCGTTATTTCTTCAAATACTGGTACATCCCCAAATATCATGCCCCGCATTGCCTGATAATCCCTCTTTAATAAAGGTAGCATGTTTAAAGCAGGAATCAACGATAGCGAGCCAGGTTTGGCTGTTATTAAGTCTAGGCTTGAGCTATTGAAAAACATTTGTGCATGACGTTGACAATCTAAAGCCAGATCCAGATCGGCTGTTGCACTGGAAAAGATAGGCGAGTTAATCAGTTGATGCACATCATAATAATGTCGTGAGAATCGATGTCCATCTTGTCGCAGAACCCCATTTTTATCAAACCACCTACGTATACCATGCAATATGATAATTTTATCCCAAAATGTACGATCCGCATTTATCGTAATTACATTTGTAACATCAAAGTTTCTGTCTAGCATCTCTTCTGCTATATACGGGCGAATGATCGTGCTTTGATGTGGATCTAATGCTGATTTAGCACCACCTTCTATTTTAACAGTGGGCGATATGTAATCATGATCATTAACAACAGACTGGTAATTAATGAGTAAGGTTTGCTGTGAATTATCATTTGGATCTAAATAAATAGTTGGTTTTTTATTTTCAGATGAGCACTCCTGAAACATCATATCAATTTGCGCCTCTAAATGGGGCTTTAATTGAGTTATGATATATGCTTGGCTTGCAGTTTTAACAGCATCTAAATATTTTCTTTGCTGCTTCCCTGATAATCTTTCTAACTCATCAAGAGATTTGTTTTGTTTCAGATCTTCTCGAAAAACAGTAATATCAATGTCCTCAGAAAATCTAGAAATCAATGCATGCGCTTTAGATAAAGATGTTCCACCTTTGAATAAAATCCTTGGTTCTTCTTGATTTCGGGTATTGAATAGTAAATCTAAAATCCAACATACCCAAAAGTCTTTTTCAATATTTTGTAATGGCACACCCAGACGAGAAGCTGTTGCTAAAAATAGATCTCTACGATCTTCAACTGAAGAATGTATAACATCGATAAAATTATTATTTTTCATTATTAATAGCCCATATTCAGGTCTGCCGACACAAACATTTCTTTTAAAAATATTTGCATCCAATTTGGTAGTGTATAAAGATCATCATGTAACTCTTGCAAAAGAGTCATTTTTTGTTCTGAATTTCTTATGTATGCTACTATCTTCTTTTTAATCAATTCACTTTCTTCGGTATTTGTATTTATTATGTCCTTAAGCCAATGTAAAGCCTGCACAATGCGCATAGATTTTTTATCTGCCCAATAAAGCTTTCTTGGTGTAACCTTTTGAAATTTTATTTTCAAGTTTTGAATGGATATAGAAGCTAAGCGACCATCAGTCAACACTATTATTTGGCCTGGAACCATATTAGTTAGACCTAAATCATTTGCTGCCGTTAATCCATCAATTAAAATACGGATTTGTTCTCTTCTTTGCACTGCTTCAATTATTTTTTGATAGTCAGGGGTAGTAACTTGTTCAGTTAATTTATTGATTTTAGGAAGATCATATAGTCCGCGGCTAATTCTTCTTAAATTACCTGCTTTTGCCAAGCGTTGTAATACTTTATCAATAGCATCCCTGTTAGATAAATCTAAAAAATCAGAAGGAGTCCAAACATCGTAAATTTTTTTATTCTGTATCCTATCTAAAATTAGCTCTTTAAGAGACATAATAACCCTTTCCACTTTTGTCCGATAAGTGTATACTCTTTTCGGACAAAAAGCAAAAGTGAGTAAAAAGTTGGATTAAATAAATTAACGGATGTATGATTTTAACATTTTGAGTTGAACTTGCATAATTTCCAATTTGGAAATTGGAAATCATAACAATTTAGCGATTTTTCAATTTCTTCCTTACTTACACACAGCAGTTAGCAGAGAGACCCACTCATTTACCGTTGTATAACCAGCCACAGTAGATTTATCTGGAATCAAGCACTACTGCGTGTTTTAATGCGTCCTCTAGTTGACAGAACAGAACGACATGAGACCATGTTAATTGTCGCGACATTGTAGCGACAATTTGATGGTTGGAGTAAAACTTAGCAAATCTAACCATCCTAAAGAGTGCTGAGCGACTATATCCTTTACCAAAGTGCAGCTCATTAAAAGTTCCTATTCTTGAATTAATTGTTCTAATTGTGTCATATTCATTGTGTTATTTCTTCTAGTTTGGATGCCCATAGATCCAAGGCTTCTTTTTTTTGCGGTAGCATTTCATTTTTATTATATGTCGCCATAATTTTAGGCATTTTATGTCCTAAACACTTTTCAATAACAACTGGGTCAATATTTAATGTTTCACCTAGTTGGGTTGCAAATGTTCGACGTAGATCGTGAGCAGTCCATTCTGGAATCCCAACCCGTGCCTGTATACGTTTAATTGCTCTTGGTAAAGTATTGATTGTGATTGAACCATTAAGGTCTGTACTTGGTAAAACGTATTGAGAGTGGCTGTTTTGTT
>CAZADN010000144.1:0-5256 GCA_964483895.1 uncultured Legionellaceae bacterium | reverse complement strand
AAAAATGGTGGTCAGCGTGGTCACAAAGGAACGACACTTGAACAGATGTCGAATCTAGCTCAGTCTAATTCCTATACATAAGTATAAGATTATCGGCCCCCAATTATGCGCCTTCTTTGGGGGCAGTTACTTTGCGAGGTTTAGGTGATGCTTTTTTCACGGCTTTTTTTGGGCTTGTTACTTTTGCAACTGGCGCATCAACCGCTTTTGAGGGTTTTTTAGAAGCTGGTGTTTTTACGGTTTTTTTCGCAGGTTTCTCACTTTGGGCTTTCTTGTTGTTTTTCGCATGTAGGATTACGTTTGCCTTTTCTTTTAATGCCCGTCTTATGGCTTTAAATTCTTTTGTACGAATTTTAACAAGATCCTTTTGATGTGCGGCGCTAATTAATATGTTTCTCTCGATTTTTTCAGATAATACTGCATATTTTTTTAGTAAGTGTCGTGCGTTTTTAGCCAACTCTATGGAATCAATCTTAGCTGGAAACCCTTGAATATCTGCAACAATTTTCTTAATTTTGATTAATTCCATTGGAGTGCTTTGTCCCATAATAAGTCTCACTTTTGATAGCAATAAAAAAATTATAGCCCATGGTTGGAAGTTCTTCAAAATTATAAGAACCAGCCAGGGCTTGCCCTACAATGTTTTCTATCTCTACTCTATCATAATAATATGTCGATAAAATTGAAAATTTTAAATATTATAATCAATCACTTTTATGGGATGCCCTAAATTAATTATATATCGTACGGTATTAAACGATTTTTCCGCTATTTTTTTGTCGCAACTTTAGGGCGTGTTTACAATTCATCCCCTAACATTAATTACTTTTAAAAACAGTAAAACAACCACCTTTTTTATGAAAATACCCACTAAAACAACCGTCTATTTTAATGGAAACACTACCAAAACAACCCATTTATTTATTGACTTAATATGATTATTGCTTATAATTTAGTATGTTAATTATAAATATATAATATGAAAAGAATTTTATTAGATTATCTAGAAAGTTGGTTAATATCATCCGAGCGGAAGCCTTTGGTCATTCGAGGAGCAAGGCAGGTTGGGAAGACCTGGCTAGTAAGACATTTTGCGGAGAAATCTGGAAAGCAATTAATTGAACTTAACTTCGAGAAACAACCATCCCATGCAAGTCTTTTTAACTCTAATGACCCAGATCAAATCTTACTTAATCTAAGTACTATATCCAATCAAAAGATAGATCCCCAAAACTGTTTATTGTTTCTCGATGAGATACAAGCATCACCTCAACTATTTAGCAAACTCCGTTGGTTTGCTGAAGACTTACCTCAGTTATCAGTTATAGCAGCTGGTTCTCTATTAGAATTTGTACTAGCACAACATACTTTTAGTATGCCTGTTGGACGAATTAGTTATATGCATTTAGAACCTTTGTCATTTGAAGAGTTTTTATTAGCAAATAATAAACAATCCCTCTATGACTATTTAGCTAAGTATGATTTAAGCACAGAAGTACCTGCTGCAATTCACGAACAGTTAACAACTTTATTTAAGGAGTATTTACTAATTGGAGGGTTACCCGCTGTAGTCTATAATTGGACCAAGGAGCGCTCCTTGAACAATGTTAGCCAGATACAAAATGATTTGTTAGCCACTTATCGTGACGATTTTTCTAAATATAGCGGTCGTATAGCAACAGAAAGATTAGATGAAGTGATGACAACAATCCCAAAAATGCTAGGCCAGAAATTTATATTTAGTAAAGTTAATAAAGCGATTCAAGCAGCTACAATTAAACAAATTTTAGAGCTTTTAGAAAAGGCTCGGATTAGTCATCGTGTACAAAGTTCTTCAGCAAATGGCGTACACTTAGCGGCCGAAATTAAAGAGAAATATTTTAAAGAAATATTTCTTGATGTTGGTTTATGTAGCACAGCGCTGGGACTTAGTTTAAATCAAGTTAACTCAATAGATGAAATTATTATGATTAACAATGGGGGTGTTGCCGAACAAATAGTTGGCCAACTTTTAAGGACAATTGAACCCCCTTATATTGAACCAAGTTTATATTGTTGGCATCGAGAAGAAGCTGGATCAAGCGCTGAAATTGATTATGTAATACAACATGGGAATAAAGTTATACCTATTGAAGTAAAAGCAGGTAGTACAGGAAGCTTAAAGTCATTACATTTTTTCATGGGATTAAAAAAATACCCTATTGCTCTACGTATTAATTCAGATTATCCAAACAAAACTAATGTAGATGTTAAAGATCATTCAGGAAATCAGGTAAAATATACTTTAATATCTATTCCTTTTTATCTTGTGAGACAGATACACAGACTGCTTGATTTGATGTTAGTGTAAATTTTTAAGCAGCTGGAACGAGACTGTGTAGCAAGTAGGTTGGAGAATTTTGACTCAACATCAACTGACTCACCAAATGACCTATTATCTAAATCATCGTCATAAGCCCAATTTTCTATTAGTAGCAGAAAGTAACCCAAATCAAAAAGACATGCTTATTCGTTTAATCGTCAATTTGCTTATAGATAAATAAACCGATTAAATGGCTATATACAAAGACTAACGATCCTTCTTGCTCAGTAGGCCATACAAATCACACCATAGGGGATTATTTAAACACCACCTTATTCACCCATCTAAGCTGATTGGAGCCGCTAATTTATCGTTTCCTTTCAAGACGTTACGTGATATTTCGGATGGAAAAATTCGGATGGTGGGGCGGCGTCAATCACATTTCCTATCTAATTGATTGATAATAAATAATTATTTGAATGTGATTTTCAAAAAAGCCCCCAATTAGGCCCCTTAAAATACCATACTGAGGCTGGAATCGAACCGTCCTCCGCTTACTTTATCATTTGCAATTTGCAATTCGCAATTCGCAATTCGCGAATTGCAAATGGTCTATTCTAAATTCTAGAATATGAAATAGAATAACTCTTACCCAGAATATATCTCTATACAAAATAGTGTTATAGTACAAATAACACGGCCTGCTCCTCTTCATTAAAGAAATGTACGAGCAGGTTCTCTTTTGTAAATTATATCATACCACGCCATCTCAGATTCATTTACCCACATATTCCTGAAGCCCACTGTTCTTCTATTCGCGAACAGCGAATGACTGCAGCTTACTGAAAAATACTTCACACAATTCTATTCCCTATTCGCGAATCGCGAACAACGAATGACTGTGTTATACTTATATTAAATGACAATGAGGAGCATCTATCTATGCTAAAGCCACAAGACATCGTGATACTTCTAAAAATACTATCTATGATGGTTTTGAACAAAAAAAATGAAGATGAGCCTTTGTCTCAAAATAAACTTGCAACGCTTTTATGCATGAGTGTATCAGAAGTGAATGCAGGCATAAAAAGGTTAGTCCGATCAGGATTATTAGCACCTGTGCTCACAGATGATCCTAAAAATAAAATTATATTCTTACCCAGCAAATCGGCTTGTGAAGAATGCCTGATATCGGGTGTGAAATATTTCTTTCCTGTAGAGTTGGGTGCTTATACTCGTGGGATTGCTACAAGCTATGCCGCTCCCATACTGGAAAAGCAATTTGTTCTCGGTGATGACCCTATTCCTGTTTGGCCTTATGGTGAGGGGGATAAAAGAGGATTAGCCTTAGAGCCTCTATATTCCTCTGTGCCAAAATCATTAACTCAATTTCCTGATCAAACTTTTTATGAATTACTTGTGCTTGTTGATGCAATTCGTAGTGGACGAGCAAGAGAAAAAAACATCGCTGCTGCATTATTAAAGGAAAAAATTCATGGTAAATCACAAGCAAGAAAGAGCTACAGCAAATTTGAGAATGTTGGAATTCGTAGCAAGGAAATTGGGCCCTCTCAATGAACAGGTTATCTATTTAGGCGGCTGCACAACAGCATTATTTATTACCGATCCGTTATCACTGGATGTACGCCCCACTAAAGACGTTGATTGTATTATTGATATTGTCTCATTACCCAAGTATTACCAATTTGCTAAAAAATTATCTAGCCAAGGATTTAAGCAATCTATTGATAATGAAGTAATATGCCGTTGGCATTATGACGATGCTATTTTAGACGTCATGCCAACAGACGAAAATATTCTTAAATTTGGTAATCGCTGGTACAAAGAAGCTATTGAGCATGCTATTTCACACCAATTAGCCGAAGATTTAACTATTAAGTCAGTAACAGCCCCTTATTTGTTAGCTACCAAAATTGAAGCATTTAGAACGAGGGGCAATAATGATTTCTTAGGAAGTCATGATTTTGAGGACATCATTACAATCATTGCAGGACGAATCGAAATCGCAGATGAAATAGTACTTGAAGAAGAGACTCTCAAGACTCATCTCAAGCAATTTTTTGCTGAAATCATCGATGATGACGATTTTAGAACAGCATTGCCAGGAAATCTAAATGATGGTCCCGTTACTATTCAACGAATCCAAACCGTTCAAGACCGAATAAAACGAATTATTACCAGTTAAGGACAAATTATGAAACTGGCATGGTTAACTGATATCCATTTAAATTTTATCAATCTAGCAGCTCGCCAAAAATTCTATCAGGAAATTATTGATACTGAATGCGATGGTGTATTACTAAGTGGTGATATTGCAGAAGCACCCAGCATCAAAGATATACTGCAAGAACTGTCAGAGTTTATTGAAAAACCTGTTTATTTCGTTCTTGGTAATCATGATTATTATCGTGGCCAGGTAAATGAAGTACGAAGTCAAATGACTGAGTTAACTCAATCTAATCAGTATTTATTTTGGCTGCCTGCCTCAAGCTCACAACGGTTGGATGCAGACACGATTTTAGTTGGCCATGATGGCTGGGCTGATGGTCGTCTGGGAAATTATTATGACAGCAAGGTTGTGCTTAATGACAGTAGGATGATCACTGATTTATTCCAAGAAAAGATACTAGGCAGGTCTCAACTATTAGCAAAAATGCAACAACTTGCCGATCTTGATGCTAGCCAACTCCAGATGCAATTATTAAAAGCAGTGAAAGAACATCCTCGAACCTCAGTTCGGGGTTATTTAGGCATTGAAAAAAGGAGCTGACGCTCCTAACCTGCTGATTTTTCTCGTCTAAAAGGAATTTCAGTATGCTGAAGGAAAGCCAGCTGGTCACTATTTTTTGCGAAATCGATGATTTTTGCAAGGAATTAGATAAACCTAAATTGATCGGCAAAAAAGTGATCAACGGCGGTTCGTCCGTTAATCG
>CAZADN010000143.1:0-5348 GCA_964483895.1 uncultured Legionellaceae bacterium | reverse complement strand
TTACAAATTTTTAAAATATGTAGGCGCGTACTAACATTAATACCATCAGACAAAGGACAAGAAAAACTACCTGCATATAAAGTGATCGGGATTAGAAACGAAACAAAAAACAATACTGCCTTTATTTTCATAAACATACTCATATATTAATTTAAGTGGGCGATAATTATCCCATATTTTTGCCTATATGAATAGTCTATCTTTACATGACGAGTTTTTTTGGCATGCAAAGAAAAATAACCCACTTGAACATATCCAATTGAGTATATATACTATATGATATATAATTGGATTATGATATGTGGATAATATTTGAGAAAAAAAGCCTAAGCAAAACAATAAAAAAAGTCCCTATTCAAATAAGAAAACATTATGAATTATGGAAACGCATTGTTGAAATTGAAGGGCCTCAAGGTTTAAAACTTATTAAGGGCTTTAATGATGAAGCATTACAAGGTAAATGGAAAGGTTATAGATCTTCTCGTTTATCTATACAATGGCGCGTTATCTACAAAATAGAACAAAATCAATTACAAGTATTTGTGATTGATATTAATCCACACGAGTATTAATAGAGTTCTTGCATAACCTGTAGATTTTGCAAGAACTCTAATGAGGAAATAATATGACTTTTGAGAAAGCTACGGTACATGAAACAATAACACCAGGAGAAGCATTGAAAATGATTCGTGAACTACAAGGATTAAGTCAAAATGACTTAGCTCTACTCACAAACATGAATCAATCCAATATTTCTGCTATTGAAAATGGCTCGAGACAAATGGGGCGAGAGCGCGCTATGACATTTGCAAAAGCTTTACATGTTCACCCAGCCGTATTGCTGTTCCCAGACTTTGACATGGAAAATGTAGCTTGAGAGCCAAGACACATTCCATAAGCGAAACATGATTTTCCACATTCAGGTTAACGCATGAACCAATCTTCTATAGTATTCTCATTATTTAGTAATCAAGATCTTGCTAAGATAATTCAAAAACAATGCAAATATGAATTAGGAGAAATAACTCAACATAAATTTCCTGATGAGGAAACCATTATCAAAATAAACTCTAATGTTTCAGGTCGAAATGTTATTTTTATTACAAGTCTTAATCAACCAGATACAAAATTATTACCATTGCTATTTGCTGCGGAAACAGCAAGATCGCTCGGTGCTTCTAGCATAAAACTAATTGCTCCATATCTTGCATACATGCGTCAAGATAAAGTTTTTGAATCTGGCCAAGGAATTACTTCTGTCTATTTTGCGAAACTTATCTCTAATTATTTTGATGCACTAGTAACTATCGATCCACACTTACATAGATGGCATAACTTAAAAGCCATCTATAAAATTCCAACCTATGTATTGCACGCCACAAATCTAATTGCCAAATGGATTAGTGAGCACGTCAAAAGCCCTGTCCTTATAGGGCCAGATGCAGAAAGTTCTCAATGGGTTAAAGAAATAGCCAAAAAAGCAAATGCACCTTTTCTCATTTTAGAAAAAAATAGAAAAGGTGATAATGTAATCGACGTGTCTATACCTAATATAGAAAATCACAATCATGCAATACCAGTATTAATAGATGATATAATATCAACTGGAATGACTATGATTGAAACAATTAAACATTTACACACCCTAAAAATGCCTCCCCCAATTTGTATTGGCGTGCATGCTATTTTTGCAAAAGACGCTTATCAAAAACTTCTAGATACTGGAGTTAAACAAATTATTACTTGTAACACCATTTCGCACGTATCTAATGGTATAGATATTAGTCATGAAATATCAGCATGTTTAAACCTAAATTCGGCAGATTAAATCTATTCCGCAAGCCTATTGCATTGAAAATTAAAGTTTTTTCGACACACTAGACCTGCTCACTACGATTTCATCTGCCGAATTTAGGTTAAACCAAATTCACCAATTGAAATCATAATTTTTATTTATTTCCTTTCCCATTTATAATACACTCTAGAAAATTTTTATTTTAATTGACCCTTATGAAATCTTTAACACACGAAACTACCGACATAATTTCTCTCAAAGATATTTTCTCCGAATGTCAAAACATTTCTCAGCGCTTATTTGAAGATGAAAGTATCGATGAGCCTACAAAAGGAAAATTATTGACATATCTTAATCAACTTACAAAGTTTGAATTAGGTCGTTTTTTTATTAAAAATCATGGCGCTCTAAGTGGGCATTGGACTTATTATATTATTTTAGGCTTTACTAAAGCTCCAAGTTTACATCCACTTGAAGAAGCTATTATAACCACGGCCCCATCTGTGCTTGCAACAAGACAGCGTTTTCACATTTTCCAATCTTTATTACAAAAAAACATTCAATCCAATACTGTTACTTGTTCAGTTCCATGCGGTGTCATGGCAGATTTACTAACATTAGATTTGCCAGAAGCAGTTGAAAACGTTCGTTTTATAGGCATTGATTTAGATAAAGCCTCTTTAGATTTGGCTAGAGATATGGCCATAAATACAGGAAAAATGCAATACTGCCAGTTCTTTAAAGAAAATGCATGGGAACTTGGCGCGAACCATCCTGCAGAGTTTGATTTGATTACAACAAATGGCTTAAACATCTATGAAGCAGATGACAACAAAGTAACAGATTTGTATAAAGCTCTGCGTGCTGCATTAAAACCTAACGGAAAACTGATTGGTAGCGCTTTGTCTATTCCACAAGAATGGGATATGTCAAAAATAGATACAAATGCTCTCGACTTACAACGTGCTATTTTTATACAAATATTGCAAGCCACTTGGAGCCACTTTAGATCTACCTCGCAAACAACTCAGCAATTAAATACCGCTGGATTTGACACTGTTGAAATTCACTGGGATGATGCTCACATGTTTTACAGCTTCGAAGCATGTACTATTTAAGAAACTCAACACAGGCCTACGCATAAAAAATAACCTGTTAAATTAAAGCTATAGTGGAACTTATAACAACAATCTGATATAATTTTAATTTTTAATTTAGGTGGCATTATGCACAATCAAGAAGATATAACTCAAGAAAATAGAGACGAAAACACTAATCCACCGATTCGTTTTATAGAAATTGATTATCAGGCTTTAATCCAAACAATAATACTGCCTAATATTATTGGAAACTCAGACTTTTCAGCAAGTTTTATTAATAGATTAGCAAGTAGTACCGATACAACTCGAGTCAATGATATATTAAATCAACACACATTATCCCAATTGGAAAGTAATGTTGTCCCTAGTTATGTAGAAGAATCCATGAGAATGATTGATAGATTACCTTACGGAACTAATCCCAATGCTTACACGCTTTTCTCACAACGTAATATCATTAGATCTACCGTGATTATCCCAACATCCTCAGGAAATGCAGAATTTGATGCAAGGCATCAACCTAGAGAAAATATTTTTCCTCAGGTTGTTGAGCATTCTGAATTAAGTGATGTGTATTCTAATGATGAGTATCCTACTGATAGCGATGAAGAAGAGTCTAATTTCAGACCTCAATAATTTTATTTTATCAAAATATCTACAATATGCGCAGTTACATTACGTTGATATAAGCTAAGCATTAATTAACCTGTATAATTGAAACGGTTATTTTCAATTATACAAGTTAACATATAAAACACCAAGGTTACTGTTTAAAAATGTTTTTAGACAATTATTTTATTTTTAGAATTTTAACTTAATTAACTGTCAAAACTATTTAGAAATGCCATATATATTTAATTATGCGCCTCTCAGGCAGGAATATATCCAGGCAAATGGCGCAATGCTTAATTTTGGAACACTCTCCCACCCGAGTATATGCACTGATTTTTCATCAAATTCAGGTTATATGAGTCAAAGGCAAAGAGGTTTTATCAACGATTCGTTGTAAGATAAAACTAGACTGCACTTGAGCAACTCCATCAATAGAAGTCAGTTTTTTTAATAAAAAAGATTGGTATTCCTCTAAATTACTAACCACCACTTGCAGAATATAATCTGCAGTCTGACCTGTTATCAAGTAACATTGCATGACTTCAGAAAAACTGCTGACAGTCTCCTCAAACATTCTCATTTTTTGAATATCATGGCTATTTAACCCAACAAGAACAATAACACTTAATTCCAATCCTACTTTTTTAGGGTCAAGTAAAGCTACATATTGACGAATATAGCCATCATCCTCTAACTGCTTTACTCGACGTGAGCAAGGTGAAGGTGATAATGCAACTCGATCCGCTAATTCTTGATTACTTATTTTTCCGTCTATTTGTATTAAATCTAAAATTTTCTTATCTACACTATCCATTAGTTATTTCCATCATAAGTTTGTTTGCGCAATTAAAAACTATAAAACACATGATATTTAATATTATATTTCAATCTAATGCTCAAATAAAGCAATATTAGCAAAAACATTCCGTTTGAATTTTGATACAATATTATTAACTAATTTGAAATGATAAATATCAGTAGCTCTGTGTAGGTTCGGTTTGTTTCATTGCCCACCGCCTATTCAGAGGAAAATTAAAACGGTGGGCAATAAAAACTGAAACTTTTAATTTGGAGAATACTATGAAATTTTTTACTAACGCCATTACAAAAATAGCAAAAGCCAATATAACTACTTTTGTAGAAAAAACTGTTTGTGGAAGGCCGGTTCCATCGGTAAATAAAAAAGGATTGATATGGACCAGCCCTAATAGTACACCCATATGGTACGAGAACGTACGTGATGAAACATCAAGGACTGAGGCTATTAAAATGTCGGAAGAAATTACAAAAAAAGGAGGACAGCCTAAAATAATAATCACTGTCAGCATGGAAGATAAGTCAACCTGGAGAAAAGCTTATGAAATATACACATATAAATGGAGCGCAATAGATGTAAGAGCAGAAAAAATGGAAGAAGTAAGTCCATTCACACCTCGTGCATAATAGTATTAAATCGGATGAGACAAACAGCCTCATCCGATTTAAATATAAGCACATGAATCGATTAGCAAGCTTTGTATTCGCATTAAAATCAAAAAACCTTTGAAAATTGACTCTTCAATAGGACTTACGAAAAACTCCGAGGTCAAGGCAAAATTTGTTTTTGATGAGTGAGTTTAGATTAACTAACTTACCTTATGCAGTTATCATTAATTAATAAAATAAATTAAGTGAATTAATTAATGATAACTGCGTAAAGTGAGTAACTAAATGACGCTGAAGAAAAGATCGTTATTTCAAGAATTATCGCGTGAATGGCATAAGACGATTTGAAGTTACTTCTAGGGTTTTTAAAACTTGTTGATATAGCTTTTCTAATAATTCTGTTTTACCTGTTTTAT